>CAIZMB010000129.1 GCA_903933935.1 uncultured Cytophagaceae bacterium | reverse complement strand
TATACCGGTACCCAACTAATACCTATTACTTATTACCTATTACCTCTTACCTCTTACCTCTTACCTCTTACCTCTTACCTCTTACCTATTACCTAATACCTCTTACCTAATTTACCTAACAACCCCCCGGCCAATGGAATAGTAGGTGTATCCTAGTTCTTTCATTTGAGCCATTTCATATAAATTTCTACCGTCAAAAATAACCTTGTTTTTCAATAAGCTTTCCATACGTTCAAAATCAGGAGTTCTAAATTGTGGCCATTCTGTCACAATAAGAAGTGCATCTGCATTTTCTATGGCTTCATAAGGATTCTTTGAGAAAGTAACGGTTTCGCCTAATAATTCTTTGACGTTTGGCATCGCTTCTGGATCATACACATTGATTTTACATCCTAATTCAAGGAGGTGTTCGATGTTATATAAAGCAGGTGCTTCACGAATATCATCCGTATAGGGCTTAAAAGCCAAACCCCAAATGCCAATCGTTTTTCCAGCTAAATCATTGTTGAAGTGATTTTTAATGATCGGAATTAACTTTGTCTTTTGCTTTTCATTGACCTTCATCACACTATCTAAAATGTGAAATTGGTAATTATTCTCTTCTGAAGTTTTGGCTAATGCTTGCACATCCTTAGGGAAGCAAGAACCCCCATACCCGATGCCTGCAAATAAAAACCGCTTACCAATTCTTGAATCGGTTCCAATTCCTCTGCGAATATCGTCGACATTTGCGCCAACTAACTCACACAGGTTAGCAATTTCATTCATAAAGGTAATTTTGGTAGCCAAAAATGCATTTGCTGCATATTTGGTCATTTCTGCCGAACGTTCGTCCATGAATATAATGGGATTTCCTTGGCGAACTAAAGGGGCATATAATCGATTCAAAATTTCTTTTGCCTTATCAGATTCGGTTCCAATAACCACTCGGTCGGGTTTCATGAAATCCTCCACTGCCACACCTTCACGTAAAAATTCGGGATTTGAAACTACATCAAATAAATCAGGTGATACATTTTTGGCAATCGCTTGATGTACAAGTTCTGAGGTTCCTACAGGTACTGTACTTTTGTCGATGATCACAGTGTATTCTGTAATCAGTGGCCCTAAATCTTTAGCTACTTGAAGAATATATTTTAAATCAGCTGATCCATTTTCACCTGGAGGAGTAGGCAATGCAAGGAAAATAACTTTTGCTCCTTCTATACCTTTGCTCAATGAGGTGGTAAAATTCAATCTACCTTCTGCTGTATTTCGATGAAATAAATCCTCAAGACCTGGCTCATAAATAGGAACCTCGCCAGCTTTCATCCGATTAATTTTATCTTCATTAATATCTACACATGTTACATGATTACCTGTTTCTGCAAAACATGTACCCGTAACCAAACCCACATATCCAGTTCCTACAACTGCTATTTTCATTTGTTAATCTTAATTTAATTCTATATTTGGCTACAAAATTAGCTAATAATCTTTAAAAATTGCAAATATTGATTTAAAGGCTAAGGTATTTGCGTTATAACATTACCTGTACTTCCTGATGGTTCCATAATATGTAGCCAGTTGGCCAATGTCACGGAAATATCACTAATGGAAGTTCTTTTGATGATTTCAGTGGGCTTAACTTTCCACCCATAAAACAACAAGGGTACATGGGTATCATAAGAATATAGCGTGCTATGTGTAGTACCCGTCTGTGATCCCATAAACCAAGATGGTTTTAATAAAATCATAAAGTCACCACTTCTCGCTGGATGATATCCATTGATAATCAATTGGGCATATTGAGCATTTAAATTAGCACCCTGAATATCTTTTAAATTAATGAGTTCAGAAAAACCTGCTTGCTTTTGGTACGATTTCCGGACTACATCAAATAATTTTTTAGTATCTATTCCCATTTTATCCATCAAATCATGATTGAAATAGAGTTGGCTATTTTCCTCGCCGACCAATAAATCTACATTTCCGAATGCTTGATTTATGGCTTTTTTCATGTCTTTGATCGATGTATTTCGGTCAAAAACACCCCCAGGTAATTTTTTGCTATTGGCATATCCAGGAACCTCTGCTACCGCATGATCTGCTGTTAGAAAAACAAGCACTTGATCTTTTCCATATTGCGCATCCAAATAAGTTAATATCTCTGCGATATCTTTATCTAAACGTAGATAAGTGTCTTCTAATTCAATGGATTGTGGACCAAAATTATGTCCAACATAATCAGTCGACGAGAAACTGACGGCTAAAAAATCACTAGTGCCATTTTTACCTAATTTTTCATTTTCAAGGGCTTTGAGTGCAAAATCCTTTGTGATGCTATTGCCATAAGGCGTAGTTCTAATTACTTCCAATGGATTTCCTCCCTTTAAATCGTGCGGAAAACTTGTGGATTTTTCACCTGGTAATTTTCCTTCAAACTTATTTTCATCTTCTGCACTTTGGGTATAAGATTCAATTGGATATAAGGTGTTCCAGCCTTTTTGAACATATTTTAAAGCTCTTTCCTCCGAGTTAAATGATTGAACCCAATTAGGTAATTCATTTAAATAAAAACTAGAACTAATCCAACGTCCTTCTTTTGAATCATACCAATAAGCTGCGTTGGCTGTATGTCCTCCAGGTAATATGGCTCCGCGATCTTTTAATGCTATGGCTATCGTTTTTGATTTGTAGTTTTGCGCCATTTTTAATTGGTCTGTGATGGTGCTGGTCCACAGATTTTTAGGCGACATCCATCCCGTTTTTCCTGTAGTTCCTACCGTTTTTACTGTGCTATCTTCTGTACAATATACTTTTTTCCCACTGGCCACATCGGTCCAATCGTTACCTACAATTCCGTGTACAGATGGAATTGAACCCGTATATACACTCGCATGTCCTGCTGCGGTGACGGTTGGCGCATAATTATAATGATTTTCTTGGCAATTTATTCCCTCTTTCATAAGCCGCTTAAATCCTCCCTCTACATATCGGTCGGCATATTTATAAAGATATTCATACCGCATTTGATCTACGACAATTCCTACGACCAATTTTGGTCTCTTAGGTAATGCGATTGCCTTCTTTTGAGAATATGATGTTTGTGAAAAAAATAAAAACGTAGAGGTGAAAATTAAATAAAGAAAGTTTTTCATAGGTAAGAGGGAAATTGGTTGATTTTAATTGTTTGATTCTCTGTTGAATTTATTTCAAAAATATGATTTTCTAAGCCATTCGTTAAGGCTAAAAATTTAGCCATATTTTTTTGTTGGTACTGACTGATTTGCTGAAAGCTAACTTCATTTATTTCAATATGAGGAGCTTTGCATTCAATAATTATGAGTAATTCTCCTGATGAATCAAACACCTGAATATCAGTTCGTCGGATTAATTTATTTACCTTAAATGCTCGTTCTATTTGAATGTTTGTGGCAGGATATCCTAAATGATTGGTTAAAAAATTTAAACAATGTTGCCTTACCCATTCCTCTGGGCTTAGGGCCCTGTATTTCTTGGCTATTGGATCAAAAATGAAAAGTTTCCCTTCCTTTTTTGTTAATTTGTACTCAAATTCAGGGAAAATTAATTTTAAATTGTTCGAAGAATTCATAGGTTTTAAAGCCAAATACTAAATTAATCTTTATTTAGATTAATTTCATCACTCAAACATAATTTAATGAAGACAAAAGAAGAGATTGTTCAAAATTGGTTACCTAGATACACGGGGACTCCCATTGAAAAGTTTGGCCAATATATCTTGTTGACAAATTTCAAAAATTATGTAGACATGTTTGCTGAAAAGTTTTCTGTGGAAATTTTAGGGCAAGAACGTCCTATGCAAACGGCTACAGCAAATAATATAACCATTATAAATTTTGGAATGGGGTCTCCAATGGCAGCGACAGTGATGGATATATTATCGGCAATTTCTCCACATGCTGTATTGTTTTTAGGCAAATGTGGTGGCTTAAAGAAAAATTTAAACTTAGGTGATCTGATTTTACCTATAGCTGCCGTCAGGGGAGAAGGTACCTCAGATGAATATATGCCTAAGGAAGTTCCTGCTTTGCCTTCATTCCGACTACAAAGAGCGGTTTCCTCCATGATAAAAAAGCATGAAATGGATTATTGGACTGGTTTGATTTATACGACCAATCGTCGAGTTTGGGAGCATGATGAAGTTTTCAAAACTTATTTATCAGATATTCGCGCGATGGGGATTGATATGGAGACAGCGACTATTTTTACCGTGGGCTTTGTTAATAAAATCCCTCATGGCGCTTTGCTTTTAGTATCAGATAATCCAATGACACCTGATGGTGTTAAAACGGAAAAAAGTGATTTTACGGTTACAGCTAATTTTGTCAATAGGCATTTGCAGATTGGCATAGATTCTTTAGAAGAATTAGCGAATTCAGGTGAATCAGTCAAACATTTGAGATTTGAATAAAAAAAGCCTTCTATTTAGAAGGCTTTTTTGTCTTAATGAAAGAATCATTTGATTTTAATTGCAATGATCTCGGATGACCTGATAGGCTGGATTATAGCCTAATTCTCCTGCTTTGCTCAGATCTAAACATCCTGTATTATCACTGAGAGCTAATTTTATAATGCCTCGAACGTAATAGGCTTCCGCGTATTTAGAATTTAATTTTATGGCGTTGCTACAATCTTGAATGGCATTTCGTTGATCGCCTAAGGACGACTTAGCCACACCTCTTAAAAAATAGGCTTCTGCATACACAGGATTAAGCGCAATAGCCTTGTTATAATCATCCATCGCTTGTTTTTGATCGCCAGATTTTGCTTTTGAAGATCCTCGGTTGAAATATATTTCAGCTCTTTCTGACGTATATTCAGCCATTTTGATTTTATCCTGAACTCCGTTTCTTAGGTCATCTAATAAATTTTTAGACATTTTGCCATCATATAGAATCTTAGCATTTTCATTGTTACCTGTTTCTGCTGCCTTCGTATAATCCTCAATGGCTCCTCGTTGGTCTCCTATTTTTGATTTTGAAAAACCTCTACCATAATAGGCTTCCACTTTCATAGGGTTTAATTCAATCGATCTGCTAAAATCTTCTAATGCTCCTTTTTCTCCATTTTCGCCTCTGAAATTTTCCAATTGCGTTTTGCAAAATCCTGAAAAATAATAATCATCAGGATTGTCTGGACTTAATTTAATTGCTTCTGCGTAATCTTTTAATGCTGTGGCAAATTCTCCTAATTTTAGTTTGGAATAAGCTCGACTCGAATAATAATTCGCACGCTTAGGGTTAATAGTAATCGCTTTATCAAAATCTTCTAAACTCCCCTTAAAGTCGCCCAATTTCACTTTAGCTTCACCCCTAGAAGCTAAGCCTGGTGCATATTCTGGACTTAATTCCAGTGATTTATTGAAATCGGATAAACCTCCACGGAAATTTTGAAGTTTCATTTTAGAGATACCCCGACTAAAATAAGCGGTGGCTTCCAAAGGATTTAAACGAATTGCTTCATTGTAATCATTCATTGCCACCTTGTGATTGTCTTGCATGCTATAACTTTGTCCTCTAGCTATAAATGCTTCGAAATATGTGGCTTTCAATTCAATCGCTTTGTCAAAATCTAAAATAGCTCCTCGGAAATCCTTTAAATTATATTTTGCAAATCCACGATTGTAAAATGAAATCGGGTTGGGATTAGCGATATTTTTTTCAATCTCAATGCTGAAATTCCTTAACGCATCTGCATAATTACCTGTTTTGTTTTGTGTAATGCCTAATTCAAGATAATTAGGGGCTGTGTCTTGTGCAAAACCTACAGAGATGAAAAATAAGTTTAACAGTAATAAAATGGAAATTCGCTTTAACATAGAAGGATATTTTTTTGTAAAAATAGTCAATTTTCTAGCTTAGAAAAATTTGACTTACTCCAAATATCACAATCATAAACAAAGTGCTTAAAGCAGTCTTTTTTAAGTATGGATCTATTTGTACCGGGGTCATTTTAGAATTCAATTGCTTAATTATTTGAACCAAAGGGTACCATCCTGCCATAATAATTATGTTCTGTGACAATTGAATAGGTTTTCCCTGATACATCAAATAGATGATGAAAGTGCAAATACCTAATAGCATAATTGTTTTTTGGTAGTAGAATCCATAAAGTTTTCCTATTCTAACGGGAATGGATAGTTTTCCCGTTTTTCGGTCATTTTCTAAATCCCTTAAGTTGTTCAAGTTCAATACGGCAACAGATAAAAACCCACATCCGGAGGCAGGGATCAAAATGTAATAATTTAATACCTCAGTTTGTAAATAATAGGTGCCAAAAGTACCTACCCAACCAAAAAATATAAATACCGAAATATCACCCAAGCCCATGTAGCCATAAGGTCTTTTGCCAACCGTATAAGCGATTGCCGCTAAAATAGCTAGAATACCTAGGATGACAAAAGTGATGATTGTCTGTGGTTTAGCGTCCTGTAAAGCAAAATAAAGAAGACTTAGTCCTGAAATAAATGAAAGGCTTGCCGCAATAATTACCGCATTTTTCATTTCAGGCGCACTTATTTTCCCTGTTTGAACGGCCCTAAGTGCCACTTTTCTGTTTTTGTTGTCTACGCCATTTTTTGAATCTCCTAAATCATTCGCAAAATTTGAAAGGATCTGGAGAAGTAAAGTGGTTAGTATGGCAAGGAATGCCGTTAAAAAAGAAAATTTTCCAGCCGCATAGGCCAGAAAATTTCCTAATAATATACTTGAAATCGCAAGAGGCAAGGTCCGAGGTCTCGCAGCCTCAATCCATCGATTCATGTGATTTATTTATTCAAAGCGGCTAAGAATTCAGGGCTTGTCGGCTTAATTCCAGATGCAAAGAAATTAACTAATTCTCCTTTCTCGTTGATAACATATTTGCAGAAATTCCAACTTGGTTCTTTTTCATTCCAACCATTTTGGTTTTTTTCTGAAAGCCATTTGTATAACTCACATTTTTCTCCGCCTTTAACAACCACTTTCTCCATCATTTGGAACGAAACCCCATAATTTTTTTGACAGAAAGAAGCTATTTCAGCATTTGTTCCAGGCTCTTGACCCCCAAACTCATTAGCAGGGAAACCTAAGATTACAATGTCTTTATTTGCTTGATGGAATTTCTCCCAATCTGCATATTGTGGGGTATATCCACATTTCGATGCGGTATTTAAAACGACAATCTTTTTTCCTTTGAATTGAGAAAAGTCAATAACTTTTCCGTCGATGGTCTTCATTTTAAACTGATGAAAGTTCTTTTCAGCGGTTGTTTCCATTTGGTCTGGACGCGTTAATACGGTGTTTTGGGTGAATGGCAATGCTAATGCCGTTAAAATAGATCCAATTTTCATAAAGCTTGCTAACATGATGGTCAAAATTAAAAAGGTTAAAAAAATGATATACTTTCGTTTCATTACATTTTATTGGGTGAAACTATTCCTAATAACGAAAAAGCATGCTGAATTGTTTTGCCCGTAATGCCTGCCAAAGTTAATCGAATGTTTCGTTTATTTTCATCCTCCTCTTTCAAAATACTTAATTCATTATAAAGTTTATTGAATTGTTTCGCTACATCATAGGCATACATCGCGATTAATGAGGGGGAAAACGTTTCTGCGGCAGACTCAATGATGCTTTTGTATTGGCCCAAAATATAGATTAAATCTATTTCAGTGACGGTTAATTCAGCACCTGTTGAATGTCCATCCATGAGGTTAATGCCCGATTCATTTGCTTTCCTAGTGATTGAGCAAATCCTAGCATGTGTATATTGAATAAACGGCCCCGTATTTCCTTGGAAATCAATGGATTCTACCGGGTTAAACATCATGCGCTTCTTTGGGTCAACTTTCAATAAAAAGTATTTTAAAGCCCCCATGCCAAGTTGTTGGTATAATTCGTTCGACGCATCTTCTGTAAAACCATCCGTTTTTCCTAGCTCCATGGTTCGTTCTTTGGCCGTTTGCACCATTTCAGCCATTAAATCATCCGCGTCTACTACAGTACCTTCACGTGATTTCATTTTTCCACTGGGTAGGTCAACCATCCCGTAGGATAAGTGAAAATTACCATGGGAATAGGGCTTATTTAATTTTTTCAGAATATGGAACAACACTTCAAAATGATAATCTTGTTCATTCCCAACCACATAGATAGATTTTTTTGCCCCAAAATCCTCGAATTTCAATTGGGCCGTCCCCATATCTTGCGTGATATACACGGAGGTGCCATCTTTTCGCAAGACCAATTTCTCATCCAATCCTTCTTCCTCTAAATTGATCCAAACAGATTGATCATCTTTTTGATAAAAAACTCCCTCTTTTAATCCTTCGTCGACCAATTCCTTACCTAGTAAATAAGTGTTCGACTCCCTATAAATTTTATCAAAATGAACGCCCATCTGCGCATAACTTTTCTCAAAACCTGCAAAAACCCAAGTATTCATGGTTTTCCAAAGGTCCATGACCTCTTGGTCTCCATTTTCCCAAGCCAACAACATATCTTGCGCTTTTAAGAGTATAGGTGCTTCTTTTTTAGCCTTTTCAGGATCTAAACCTTGCTTAATTAAAACGTCAATTTCAGATTTGTAGAGTTGGTCAAAGGCCACATAATATTTCCCAACCAAATGATCCCCTTTTAACCCACTACTTTCAGGAGTTTCTCCCTGGCCCATGAGTTGGTATGCCAACATGGATTTACAAATATGTATCCCTCTATCATTGACCAAATTTGTTTTAATGACATCATATCCAGCCGCATCTAAAATTTGGGCCACAGAAAATCCAAGAAAGTTATTTCTTAAATGACCTAAGTGTAGAGGTTTATTCGTGTTGGGTGATGAATATTCAATTAATACCTTTTCACCTTTTTTATCTAATGAGAATTTTTGAGAACCTTCAATTATTTTATTTAACGCATTTATCCAAACTTCATCGGTAAAGCTAAAGTTTAAAAAGCCCTGAACAACTTGAAATTTTTTGACGCCAGAATAGTTTTCTAAGACGAATTGACCTAGTTTCTCGGCAATGGTGGGAGGAGCTAAACCCGCTTGCTTAGTAAAGGGGAAAACAACAAAGGTGTAAGTTCCTTCAAATTCCTTTTTGGTTTCTTGTAAAACCAAGTCGTTTGCCTGAATTTCAAATAATGAGGATAAGCCATTTTTTAAGGCTTCAATTAATTGCTTTTGTACTAATAACATATTAAAATAACTGGTTTTAATGATCCCCAATAATCGACAAAGGTAGCCAATTTGGATCAAATATTGCGATTTGACTTAATAAATGAGGAATTAAATCTTACCTTTACACCCATTATGTTAAATCTATATGCTGATGCGATTGCCTCTTTAAAGTCTGGAGGTGTAATATTATATCCAAGTGACACCATTTGGGGTTTGGGCTGTGATGCCCGTATGGATGGGTCAATTGAAAAACTCTTTGATATTAAAAATAGACCTGAAAACAAGGGTTTAATTTTGTTGATTTCCAAAATTGAACAGCTAAGTGAATATGTGGAGCAGGTCCCAGAAATTGCTTGGGATTTAGCCGAGTTTGCGGAGGACCCGTTAACCATTATATACCCCAAAGGCAAAAACGTCAGTAAGTACATGTTGGGCCCCGATGGCAGCATCGCGATTCGATTGTTGAAAGATGAATTTTGTAAGGGTTTGGTTTATCGCTATCAGCGAGGAATTGTTTCTACCTCGGCGAATATTTCAGGAGCTCCATCGCCAACTGACTTTGCCAGTATTTCTGAATCCATCAAATCGCAGGTGGATTATATTTTACAACCGGAAAAATCGGATAAAAAGGGAGGATTAAAATCTTCCAAAATAATTAAATTGGGTTTAGGTGGTGAATATACGATGATAAGATCTTAATGAAATCCGGCATAGAAATTATTGAAAATCCAATTTTCAAAATCATTGGTGAGGCCTCAGATTTCTTGGGCTTAGAAACCTATGTGGTCGGTGGTTTTGTCCGAGATAGCTTGTTGGGCCGTGAATGTAAAGATATAGACATCGTTTGTTTGGGTTCTGGAATTGGATTAGCCGAAGAGGTGGCGAAGCGATTTAATTTGTCGGAACAATCGGTCTCTATTTTCAAAAATTTTGGTACGGCCATGTTGAAAGTAGATGACTGGGATTTAGAATTTGTAGGGGCGAGGAAGGAATCATATCAGCGGGATTCTCGGAAGCCTTTGGTACTAGAGGGCAGTTTAGAGGATGATCAAAATAGACGAGATTTCACGATTAATGCATTAGCTGTTTCGATCAATAAAAACACGTGGGGTACTTTATTGGATCCATTTGGAGGGATTGATGATTTAAAAGCTAAAATAATTAGGACTCCATTAGAGCCTGGAATTACTTTTTCGGATGATCCATTGCGCATGATGCGTGCGGTTCGTTTTGCTACACAGTTGGGCTTTGACATTTTCCCAGAAACATTTGAGGCTTTGACTACGGAGAAAGACCGATTAGCTATTATATCGATGGAGCGTATTTCGGAGGAGTTAAATAAAATTATTCTTTCTGATCGGCCTTCCTATGGATTCTTGTTGTTGGATGCATGTCAAATTTTGCCCATTATTTTTCCTGAATTCATGCATTTGAAGGGTATTGATACTGAAGAAGGGAAGGGGCATAAAGATAATTTCTATCATACATTGCAGGTGTTGGATAATATATCTAAAAACACGAATGACCTTTGGTGGCGCTGGGCGGCTATTTTGCATGATATTGCCAAACCTCAAACAAAGAAATTTGTCCAGAAAAAAGGATGGACTTTTCATGGCCATGAGGAAATGGGAGCGAGGCAGGTTCCCTCAATTTTTAAAAGGTTCAAATTGCCTTTAAATGAGAAAATGAAATTGGTTCAGAAGTTGGTCCGTCTCCACCTTCGTCCCATCGCTTTATCCAAAGAAGAGATTACGGACTCAGCTTTGAGGAGATTGCTTTTTGAGGCGGGTGACGAATTGGAAGCTTTGATGACCTTATGTAGAGCCGATATTACTTCTAAAAACGGCGAAAAGGTTAAAAAGTATTTACGAAACTTTGATGTAGTAGAGATTAAACTTAAGGAAGTTGAGGCAAATGATTCTTTGCGTAGTTTTCAGCCCGTTTTTTCAGGCGAAGTAATTATGGACGTGTTTAATATCGGTCCGGGAAAGGAAATTGGCCTAATCAAAATTGCTATTCGAGAAGCCATATTAGATGGTTTGATTCGGAATGATTTTGCTTCTGGTTGGGACTTTATGATTTCAGAGGGACTGAAATTGGGATTAAAGCCTGTAAAGAGTTTGGATCAAATGATCAGTTAAAATGGATTTAAGCTTTCAAAATTGTATTTTTACCTACGCATTCACAGTTTAAATTATTTTTTCTTTGCTTTGAATTCGTTGTGAATAGCTTTCAAAATTGTATTTTTACCTACGCATTCACAGTACAACCCGATTAAAAATCGGGCCATTTACAGTTGTGAATAGCTTTCAAAATTGTATTTTTACCTACGCATTCACAGTCGGAAGCTAATAAAAGACCTTCCCAGTTCGTTGTGAATAGCTTTCAAAATTGTATTTTTACCTACGCATTCACAGTA
>CAIZMB010000128.1 GCA_903933935.1 uncultured Cytophagaceae bacterium | reverse complement strand
TAATTCATATTATATGAAAACAAAATTCTACGTAAGCAGAGTGGTCTTCATGATGGCATTAATGTTAACCCTTTCTTGGGTTTCATTTGGTCAAGACCGAAAAGTAGCGGGAAAAGTTCAGGACTCAGGTGGTCAGGGCATTCCAGGAGTTTCTATTGTTGTCAAAGGAAGTACCGTAGGTACAACTTCTGATGGAAATGGAGCATTCTCCATTAATGTAAAAAGTTCTAATGCAGAACTAACATTCACATCTGTTGGGTATGTAAGCCAAACAGTTGCCGTAGGTGGTAAATCCACTTTAGCGATTACGCTAGCTGATGATGTAAGCCAATTGAGCGAGGTAATCGTTACGGGTTATGCATCTCAACGTAAAAAAGACATTACAGGTGCTGTTACAGTGGTAAGTGCGAAAGAACTTAACGCGGTACCTTCTGCTTCTGTGACTCAAATGTTACAAGGTCGCGCTGCAGGTGTGACGGTAGGTAACGACAACTCACCGGGAGGTGGAACGATGGTTCGTGTACGTGGTTTTGGTTCTATTAACAACAATAGCCCATTATACGTAATTGACGGAGTACCTACTCAAGGAACTTTGAACCAAATCAACCCAAATGATATCGAGTCTATGCAGGTATTGAAAGATGCTTCTGCGGCTTCTATCTATGGCGCTCGTGCGGCCAATGGTGTTGTGATCATTACGACAAAACGTGGAAGCGAAGGTGAGCCAAAAATCACTTTTGACATGTATACAGGTACTCAAAATGTAGGAAGATTAATTCCTATGCTAAATACCAAAGAATTAGGTCAATACTATTACGAGTCTGAAATAGGTGCAGGAAGACCAGCTGGAACTTCTCCATCCGTTCAATATCGTTTTGGTGCAGATGGTTCACAAACAATTGCGGATTATATTTATCCAAACATTTACGGAACATTGCCAGCCAATTATACGTATACCAATGACCTAGCTGACCCTAATTTGAATAAAACAGCTTTTAATATTACAAAAGCAAACAAAGAAGGAACTGATTGGCAAAATGTAATTTTTGGACCTGCCAACATTTCAAATTATCAAGTGGGAGCAACTGGTGGTTCTAAAGGAGGTAAATATGCCATTTCTGCTAATTACTTTGCTCAAGATGGTATCTTAAAATATACTGCCTATAAAAGATATTCAGTTCGTGCCAATACAGAATTCAAAAAAGGCAATTTGACTTTCGGAGAAAATGTAACGATCACGTATGATGAAAGACAAGGAACGCCAAGTGGTAATAACTCTGAGAGTAATTCAATGATGTTAGCATGGAGGATTCACCCAATGATTCCTGTATTTGATATTACGGGTGGACCCAAAGAATTAGGGGGTACTAACTCATCTGATTTGAATGGTTTTGCAGGATCACGTGGACAAAATTTAGGTAACGCAACAAACCCTTTAGCAATTTTATTTAGAGAAAAGGATAACCCTGTAAGAGCTACACATATTTTCGGAAACGTATATGGTGAGTATGAAATCATTAAAGATTTAAAAGCAAGAACTAGTTTAGGTTTTGAATTTAACAACTACAATAGATCTGAATACTACAATAGAAATATTGAGGCTGTTGAAGCACGTAATGCAAACAGCTTAATTGTTTCAAACTCTTATGACCGTGCAATTACTTGGTACAATACATTGAATTATGCGAAGACTATCGGTGATCATTCAGTGAATGTTTTAGTGGGTACTGAAGCGGTTTCAACGTATGGATTTGGATTTAATGCATCACGTTCAAACTTTGCATTTGATGATCCTTCTTATCGTTATTTAAATAATGGTGCAGCAGCGGGTCTTGCAAATGCAGGGGGTGGAGCTACGATTACCGCTTTGTTTTCACAATTCGGAAAAGTAAACTACTCGTACAAAGAATTGTTATTAGCTGACTTTACGATTCGTCGTGATGGATCATCTCGTTTTGCTCCAGCCTATCGTTATGGTATTTTCCCTGCATTCTCTGTAGGTATTCGTTTATCTGAATTAGATTTCATGAAAGATTTGACATTTATCAATGACATGAAACTTCGTGGAGGTTGGGGAAAAACGGGTAATCAGTTAATTCCAAACGTATATAATGCATCTACATTATTCGTACCGGATCCAAACAATAATGCATACGATATTTCAGGTTCAGGTAGTTCTATCGCAACTGGTTTTGATTTATCGCAATTTGGTAACTCGAATGGACGTTGGGAAACGAATACATCAACTAACGTAGGTGTAGATGCTTCTTTATGGAACAATAAGTTAGATGTTGCATTTGATATTTATTCTCGTACGACGTCTGACATGTTAACTCAGGTACCTATCCCTAAAACAGCTGGTAACGCGACCATTCCATATGTAAATATTGGTGAGGTGAATAATTCAGGATTTGATTTAAGTTTAACGTACCGTGATCAAATTGGCGATTTCCGTTACACGGTTGGTGCCATGTATTCCATGTACAAAAACAACGTAGTTAAATTGAATAATGACCCTAATGCAACTGTATTTGGATTTGGAACTCGTTTGCCAGCCATCTCAGTAACAAAAGCTGGTTTGCCTATCGCAAGTTTCTTTGGATATATTGTTGACGGTGTGATTAAAGATGACGCTGAGGCTGCATCTGCACCAAAAGCCTTTGGAAATACGTATACAAGAGCGGGTGTATTTAAATTCCGTGATGTAAATGGAGACGGAGTGGTAACAGCAGCGGATAAAACCATTATTGGTAATCCACATCCAGATTTTAGTTATGGTTTAAATGTTGCTTTAGGATACAAAAACTGGGACTTAACACTATTTGGGCAAGGAATTCAAGGAAATGAAATTTTCAACTATACTCGTTATTGGATAGATTTCAACACATTCCAAGGAAACCGTTCAAAAGAAATGTTATACAATTCTTGGAAAAAGCAAGGCGATGTAGCTAAGTTACCTCGTTTAAATTCTCAAGATGCAACAAGTCAGCAGATATCATCTTACATGGTTGAAGATGGCTCATACTTTAGAATTAAGAATATCCAATTGACCTACACGGTGCCAAATACAATCGTTAAAAAATTGAAATTGAGCGCTTTACAAGTTTACGTTCAAGGACAAAACTTGTTTACTTTCACTAAATACAGTGGTTTAGATCCAGATATTAACTTGAGAACTTCAGGAAACGATAACCAAGATATCCACATGGGTATTGACGAAGGAGCTTTCCCTGTAGCTAAATCATATAATATAGGTTTAAAAGTAGGATTTTAATTAGGCTAACATTTGAAAATAAATCAGATAAAAAAATGAAAAAGTTAATCATATTCTCATTATTAGCGACTGTCGGCTTGAACTTTTCTTGTTCAGATAGTTTCTTTGAAATCGCCCCTCAAGGTGCGGCAAACTTAGCTTCATTAAGTAATAAAAATGGAGTTAATGCCCTTTTAGTGGGTGCGTATTCATTATTGGACGGAGTAGGATCAGGAAATGTTGGTCGTACATCTACAAGCTCGAACTATGTGTTTGGGGGTATCACTTCGGGTGATGCAGTTAAAGGAACCGATGCTGGAGATCAGCCGGAGCAAACGTATATCGAGCAGTTCAACTGGCTATCAGACAATTCTTACTTTTTAGGTAAATGGTGGGGAATGTATGATGGGGTAGCGCGCGCGAATGAAGCTATGTTGTTAGCTCAGAGTGCTGACGTGAAAGACATGACGGATGCTGAGAAGGCACAAGTAGTAGCTGAAGCTAAGTTCTTACGTGGTCATTTTCACTTTGAGGCTAAGAAAATGTGGAATAAAGTTCCTTATATTTCTGAAGCTGTTTACAAGCGTGAAGATCCTAACTCAACGAAGATCCCTAACACAGCGGATATTTGGGCGAACATCGAGAAGGACTTCTCAGATGCAGCTGCCGTTTTACCAGCTACGCAATCTCAAAAAGGTCGTGCAACTAAATGGGCTGCCATGACTTATCTTGCTAAAGCATATATGTTTCAAAAGAAATTTGCAGCTGCAAAAACTATTTTAGAAGATGTATATAAAAATTCAGGCAAGAGATTAGTACCAAATTTCCATGATAATTTCCGTACCACTGGAAATAACAATGCAGAATCAATCTTCGAAGTTCAATTTTCAGTTAATGATGGTTCAACGGGTAATAATGGTAATGCAGGTGATGGCTTAAATTGGCCTTATTCTGCATCGGCTCCTGGCCGTGGATGTTGCGGATTTTATTTACCTTCTCAGAACTTGGTAAATGCGTTCAAAACAACAGAAAGTGGTCTACCAATGATTGGAGATAAAAAAGATGGTACAGCAGATACATATAATGCTGTTGATTTACCTAATGATCAAGGTATTAAGTCTGATGCTGCCTTCACTCTTAATAAATCAATTCCAGTAGATCCACGATTAGATTGGACTGTTGGTCGTCGTGGTGTAAACTTCTTAGATTGGGGCCCAATGCCAGGTGCAACTTGGATCCGTGACCAAGGTTATTCAGGTCCATACATTGGTAAAAAATGGATGTATTATGTGTCAGAAGAAGGAAGTACTACTCACTCTACAAGTAGACGTTCTGTTAATAACAACTTCCGTATGCTTAAATTCTCATCCGTAGTTTTATGGTTAGCAGAATGTGAGGCTGAGTTAGGAAACTTAGCAGCTGCTGAAACCTATGTAAACATGATTCGTACAAGAGCTAAAACAGGTTCAGTACAAGATGCATCTGTTAACTATGTAGTTAATCCTTATCCAGCGGGTACTTTCGCAGCAAAAGGAAAAGATTATTCATTAAATGCCATTTACATGGAAAATCGTTTAGAGTTTGCGATGGAAGGTCACCGTTTCTTCGACTTAGTTCGTTGGGGTATCGCAGCACCCTACTTAAATAAGTATCTAGCTGAAGAGTCCAAAAGCGGAACAGATATGTCAGGCAGAACTTATAATAAGAGAGCTTATCTAGTAGGTAGAACATTTAGTGCTGGCAAGAATGATTATTTCCCTCTACCAAATGACGAGATCTTAAACTCTCAAAAAGACGGAAAGCCAACTTTGACTCAAAACCCTGGTTATTAATCACATAGGTTTTTGAAAAATTAAAAAAGCAGGACACAAGTCCTGCTTTTTTTTTGATACATTAGTAGGTAAATCTAAAACCTATGAAAAAAATAACTACATTTTTAATGATGCTTGTCGTTGCACAAAATATCATGGCCCAAATTCCTGCTGGGAAAAAAGTAATCAGTGCCTTATATGTATATTCGTCAAAAACAGGAAAATCAGAATTAATTTTAAAAGAACATAGACATTTTGAGGCGCCCAACTGGTCTAGGGATGGAAAATTTTTATTAATTAATAGCCTAGGAAAATTAGAAAAAATTAGTCCCTCCGGAGAAAAATTAGGTATCCTAAATACAGGCACTATTCAAAAAGCCAATAACGACCATGGCTATTCTTTTGATGGAAATACTTTGTTTATCTCCAGTGGTAAACCCGATGTAAAAGGAGGATCTTATGTGTACAAAGTATCTAGTGATGGAGGAGAACCCATGCTTTTGACTGAAAAAACACCTTCTTATTGGCACGGTGTGTCACCCGACGGTTCCAGATTTGTTTACTGCGCCTCCAGAAATGACAACTTCGATATTTATGCCATGGATTCCAATGGTGGTCCAGAAATTCGCTTAACAGAAGCACAAGGATTAGATGATGGACCTGAATATACACCTGATGGAAAATACATATACATGAACTCATTCAGAACGGGTAAAATGCAAATTTGGAGAATGGCGGCCAATGGATCTAATCCGGAACAAATGACGTTTGACGATTATTCCAATTGGTTTGCTCATATAAGTCCTAACGGGAAAGTGGCAACCATAATTAGTTATTTAAAAGATCAAGCAGACAAACATCCCTTTGGACATCAAGTTAAACTAAGATTACTTGATTTAAAAACTAAAAAACTAACAGACCTAACAGAGGAATTTTATGGGGGCCAAGGAACCATAAATGTGCCTTCATGGTCTCCTGATGGCAAAAAATTTGCCTATGTTCGATATGAATTAGAAGACGTTACGCCCTGATTTTTCGAATTAATCCGTATCTTTGGGGAAATAATTCCCCCTTTATGCTCTCAGAAAATTTTGAAGAAATTGTTCAACGCCGTAGATCCAATCGCAGATTCGATCCCGATTTTATAGTCGCAGATGAAATCATTGAAAAAAGTTTAAAGAGAGCTATTCTTTCTCCCAACAGTAGCAACATGCAATTGTGGGAATTTTACTGGATCCAAAGTCCTGAAGAAAAAGAGAAATTTCACGCGTTATGTTTAGGCCAGTCGGCTGCCAAAAACCCAGGCCATTTAGTCGTTTTTGTCACGAGAAAAGATTTGTGGAAGTCTAGAGCTAAATGGAATCTAAATCGAATTAAAGAATCTTTGCAAGGCAAGGAACCCTCCAAAATGGAAAAAAGAGGTTTGGATTATTATGGGAAATTAATGCCTCTTTTATACCGACAAGATCCCTTTGGCATTTTCACTTTCGTTCGTAAATGTATTTGCATTTGGATGGGAATGAGAAAACCTTTCATGCGTTTTGGAGGAGAGGCAGACCAAAGAGTTATGGCACATAAATCCTGTGCTTTAGCTGCTCAAACTTTTATGTTATCCATTGCAGCCGAAGGATTAGAATCGTGTCCTATGGAAGGATTTGATGCCGTTAGAGTCAAAAAAGCGCTAAATCTTCCTTCTGGTGCCGAAGTCAATATGATCATTGCCGTAGGGAAAGGAACGGAGGAAGGTGTTTGGGGTCCAAGATTTAGATTGCCTTACGAAGATGTGGTTTTCAAAAGGTAATTAAAGGCAATCCACATCCGGGATAATTTGAACTCCTTTGCATACCGGTGAAGTTTGTACCTTGTCCAAAATCAAACGTAAATTTTCCTTAAACTTAGCTAGAGAAACACCCTTTTCTAATTTAATTAATATCTCCATCGCATATTGATTTCGAATCCGCTCGACTAAAGGACGCTCGGGACCTAAAATCCGGCCGTGTCCAAAATTCTCTTTTAAAATACTCCCCAATTCAAAAGCAGCTTTTTCCACAGCCATCGAATCTACATGCCTTAGCGTTAATTTAATTAATCGAGTAAATGGTGGATAATGATAGCCCTCACGTTCAATAATTTCCTCTGAATAAAGTGATTCATAATCCCCATTCAAAATGAATTGAAAAAGTCGGTGAGTAGGTTGATTCGTTTGAATATATACTTGGCCCTGAACTTCCCTCCTACCAGCCCGACCAGCCACCTGGGTAATTAGTTGGAATCCACGCTCATGGGCCCTAAAATCCGGAAAATTAATGATTCGGTCTGCATCAAAAATCGCCACAGTGGATAAGCCCTCAAAGTCCAAACCCTTCGCCACCATTTGAGTCCCGACCAAAATGTCAATATTTCCTGATTGAATTTCGGCCAACAAACTATTGAATGCCGTCTTAGATCTTGTTGTATCTAAATCCATCCTTCCGATCCGAGCATCCGGAATATGTAGTTGGAGTTCCTCCTCCAACTTTTCAGTCCCATACCCCATGGTTTTAAGATTCGTGCTTCCACAGGCTGCGCAACGGGTCAACAAGCCTTCTTTGTATCCACAATAATGGCAACGTAGTTCTTGGTCTCGCGCATGGTACGTTAAACTAACATCGCATTGATTACAAGAAGCGATCCAATCACAATCTTGACATTGAATATAAGGCGAATAACCCCTTCGGTTTTGGAATAATAAACTTTGCTTCCCCTGATCAAAATTTTCTTGTAAAACAGCGATTAAATCTAAAGAAAATCCACCCTTCATCTGCTTTATGCGGTTGGCATATTTCGTATCGATCAGCTGCATATTAGGCAATTGGGCCGTGCCAAAACGTTCTTTAATAACCACCAAACCATATTTATCTTGCTTGGCTTGATAATAAGATTCCAACGAAGGAGTCGCTGAACCTAAAAGAACTTTGGCTCCCTGCTGAGCGGCAAGAACCATCGCCACATCTCTTGCATGATATCTAGGAGCAGGATCCACTTGTTTAAATGACGATTCATGCTCTTCATCCACAATGATCAATCCCAAACGAGAAAAGGGTAAAAAAACGGATGACCGAACGCCAACCACAAAAGGATATTTACCCTCAACGATCGATTTCCAAACCTCAACCCGTTCATTATCAGAAAATTTAGAATGATAAATACCCACTTGGTCCCCAAAAATCTTTTTAAGTCGAAAAACGATTTGGGTCGTAAGTGCAATTTCAGGCAAAAGATATAAAACTTGGTCCCCATTAGACAAGGCCTCCTGAATTAATCGAATATAAATTTCAGTCTTCCCACTTCCCGTGATGCCATGTAACAGAACAACATCCTTCTTTTGAAACTGCGTTAAAATAGACTGATAGGCATTTATTTGGGCTTCATTTAAGTCAAATGAATTGGGGATAAAATCATCTTCATTAGCTCCAAAACGCGAAATGACTACCTCAAAAACTTCTAAATACCCATTTTTTATAAGTGTCTGAAGGGAACTTTCTGAAAGTCCCGCTTGAGAAAAACTTGACTTTTCAAGCCCCTTATTATTTAATTCAGGATCTCGCAAAACAGGAATAAACTTCAAGTAATGAAGTAAAACATGTATTTGTTTCGGCTTGTCCTCAACTAATTTAATGAGTTCTGTAATTTTATCTTGACCTGTCCACGCGGAACACAATCTGATTTTACGAATGACTTTAGGCGTGTACCTATCTTTAAGTTCATCAAAAATTAACACGGCTGAATGTCCGACCAATGATTTAATGATGTGATAAGGACTTTTCACTTCGGCGATCCGAGCGACTTCATCGTAACTGAGTGAACCCTTTTCGACCACAGATTGATAAACCAATAATTCTTTTTCATTTAAATCCTGGAGGTTTGAAAATTCCGGATGCGCTTGAACTTTAGACTGACTTGAAATTTTTAATCCAGCCGGTAAGGCTACTTGAAATACTTCCCCAGGGTAACACATGTAGTAATCAGCCACCCATTGGAATAATTTAATTTGAGATTCAGTCAGTAAAGGAGCTTCATCTAAAATCTCTAAGATATATTTTGCTTGGTATTGCTTGGGAGGTTGATGGTGCACGGAAACAATCACAGCCGTCAGTACTTTTGAACTCCCAAAGGGTACGACAATCCTTAGGCCCAATTGGACTACCTCCGCCCAAATCCTGGGAACGCGATAAGTAAAGTGCCTTGGGATAGGCAAAGGAAGGAGAGCGTCAACAAAAACAGTTGATTCTTCACTTTCAAAAAGAGGATTAAATTCACTCATGTACTACAAAGAAACGGAAAGAATGGGGGAACAACAAGCTTGGAAAAGCCTATTTCCATTCAAGCGTTTGAATCAAATGAATGGCATCTTGTTTTAAAAATTTGATGATGGGCGCCAAGGAATCATTGGCCGTAGCCGTTTTCACATATACAGCCCCTCTCAAAAAATGCTTCGTACTATCTGTGGTGTAAAACTGAAAAGAAGTGGCCACTTCACCATCTAACTCAATTAAACCGGCTTTTCTCCCTGATTTAGTTGTCATGACATAATCCTGAATTCCACTGGCTTTTCCTTGATGTTTGGATGCGAGTGTATACGCATCTTGAATCAGTGCTGATAATTTCTTCGTGTTTTGATTCAGAGGTTTATAGGTCAATTGGATAAAAGCATCCCAGCGAGGATAATAAATATAGAGCCAATGAGGTTCGGCCCAAGAAACAGAATCCTTTAAAACTTTTGCGAAGGAAGAAACTTCAAAGGCAAATGGATGACCTTTCTCTAAGGGTACGTAAGAAGCATTGGGTAATTCAATTCGATTAAATCCTTTGGGTCTGGGTGCATCAGCGAATTTATTTTGCTCCTTTTCCTGAGTGCATGAAAGAATAAATATCAATAAAAATAAGGTGTATTTACTGAGGCGCGTCGATACCATAATGGGCTAAGATAGGATTTTGTATCATTTCAAAAACACGCTCTCGAAGAACTGGTACATCTTCATTTGTTAAACCCAAGGTTTCCACGGGTGGATGAATTTCAACTTTAATAACGCCAGGTCGAAGCAAAAAATTATGGTCATTTAACAATAAATGATTGTTGAAAAAGCTGATGGGAACCACAGGAACCTGTTGCTGCACTGCCATCACAAAAGCGCCATCCATCAAGGGCTTTCCCATAATCGGAAATTGTTTAGAGACAATTCCCCCTTCAGGAAAGATAATGATACTTCTTTTTGCTTGTAAGGCTTTAATTGAACGACCTAAGGAAGTGGCTCGACTCATGCGATCATTTCGATTGACCAAAATATTAAGCCTCGCATACAAATAACCAAAGAGTGGAACTTTTTTAATTTCTGTTTTGCCAATAAATGAAAAGTAATTTTTAATGATCACCACCATTAAGGGAATGTCCAAATAGGAAAAATGGTTGGCGCAAAAAACATACACTTTTTTACGATCTGGTATATAATGATGTTTTACTTGAATTCGCAGGCCTGCAAAAAGAAAAAACAACTGACCCCAAAACCGAACTAGTCGGTGTGTATATCTTCTCCAAGATAACTTTTGAAGAAAAATAAACATCAATGGGTATAAAAGCAAAAAAGTTGAAATAAACCAAAATGCAGTCCAAAGGGAATAAATCACTAAAAGCGAATGTTTAACCTTTGATTCCTTTCGTTTCATATCGAGTTAAATGCTGGGATTGAACTCTAATTATTCAACGGTAGCCAATTGAACTGTATTGGTTTTTTTTCCCTGATGTGCAGGAATTGACAAAGTAGTGACAAATACATCGCCGGCTGATAATAGCTTCTTTCCTTTCAGCATATCCACCATAGCAGCCACGGTTTGCTCCACATTGTCGGCAGAAGGGTCAAAGAAAAATACCTTAACACCCCACAATAAACCCATAGTTGTCATTAACTCTTTGTTCGATGTAAAGACAAACAAATCGGCCTTAGGTCTATGAGCAGAAAGTCTATAGGCCGTATGTCCAGAATTAGTAATACATAAAATGGCCTTAGCCTTAGAATCACGGGCTAATCGGCATGCTCCAGCAATTAAACGATCCGTCAGGGCAACTTGTTGGCCCGCCAATGAGTGATTTTTAAAATAAATGGCTGCCTCATCTCCTCGAATAATTTCCAATTCATTTTGTTGTTGCTCAACAATCTCATGAATATGAGCCATGGTTTCTACGGCTTTAATCGGATAAGAACCTGACGCAGATTCCCCACTCAACATCGTTGCCGAGGCACCTTGTAAAACGGCATTGGCCACATCGGAAGTTTCAGCCCGAGTAGGCACTGGATTCGTAATCATTGACTCTAACATTTGAGTAGCTACAATGACAGGTTTTCCGGCAGCCGTACACTTTTCAACCATTAATTGTTGAAGGTAAGGAACTACAGCACCATCCATTTCCACGCCTAAATCACCACGAGCCACCATGATGGCATCCGTTGCTTCTATAATCTCATCTAAATTATCAATCGCCTCAGGCTTCTCTATTTTAGCAATAACACGCGTATTTTTACCGTATGCCTTTATTTTATCTTTTATGTCCCAAATATCTGCCGCTTTGCGAACAAATGAAAGAGCAATCCAATCAACTCCATGATCTAAACCAAAGTACAAATCCGCTTCATCCTTCGGGGTCAAACAGGGTAAAGAAACCTTAGTGCCAGGAAGATTTATCCCTTTTTTAGACTTCAAGATACCCCCATAAATTACTTCAGTGACTACCTCCTTTTTAACTGAATCGATTGATATCACTTTAACTTCAAGATTTCCATCATCCATTAATATACGCTCACCCACATTCACATCTAAATACATGGAAGTATATGTAGTTCCTACTTTTTCAGAAGTCCCTAATAAATTTTCATCCATGGCAAAAATCAATTGCTTGCCCGCTTCTAAAACCACTCCATTATTTTCAACTAATTGGGTCCTGATTTTAGGACCTTGTAAATCTTGTAAAATACTTAGATTCAAATCTAGCTCCTTACTTATTTCACGGATTGTCAGTAATCTTTGTAAATGATCTTCATGAGTACCATGAGAAAAATTTAATCGAAATACATTGACCCCAGCTTTCGCTAATTGAATTAATGATTCTTTGGATTCGGAGGCAGGACCTACTGTGGCAACAATTTTGGTTTTGCGTTGATACGACATATTTAATCTATACTTATTTGATCGCAATTTACATTTAAGTCTTCAAAAAATGAATTTAAACAAGAATTAAACTTGAAATAATCCAAAGAATAATACTTTAACAAGTTTTGATGACATAAAAAAAGGGATGCTATACATCCCTAAATTTTAATTATCTTTTTAATTAATTTTCCCACATATCGTGTTCCAATTCTAACAATTTATATTCGAGCAATTGAGACATTAATAAGCCTTCTTTCTCTCCTTCAAACATATCCGTCAAATACTTATTTTCAGCATTTCCTTTTTTGATAATACGTGCTTGAAACATACGTAAATCAAAAGCATCAGCCATGTTTTTGTGCTGGGTTTCATTCTCAGAATTGTACCATATACAATCAGGATTACTTCTGAACAACTTATAAACATCCTTATACCTAAATGATGCCACAGCCTTATCAAATCCAGCCTTTGTTTTTGACGCCGGAACAATCAACGTTAAAGCCTGAATATCAAAATATAACCTTGATCTTTTACGGTCGATCACGGCATCTTCCTTAATTTCAATAATACTAAGTTCTTTAGGAAAATAATAGGCTACAGTTGAAATAGGAGCCTTCGCATCAAAATTATCTTTAGTAGCTACTTCAGCGGCTCCAGCCGTTGCTTTTGCTCCACCGGCACCCCAACCATCATCACTTCCAGCGCCTCCTTTAGTCTCAGGTTTTTTAGCATCCTTCGCTACTTCACCTCCAAAACCAGCTGCACGTTCTGCCTCAGATAATTCTCCATCACCCGTCGTTTCTTCCATCTTCAAATTTTCCACAAATGCTGCCGCTGAAATTTTAACCGTTAGTGAATCATTTTTGTAAGGTACCAAAACACCAGCTTTCACCCATTCAACCAAATATTTAGAGATTTCATTATTGATCGAAAAAAACGGTTGGTTAATTTTTTCATTCAAGTCCATCCGGCGCCATAAGCGAGCACGGTAATGAACATCCTCTTCATCGATCGGACGTATTGAATTAGGGTTTTGAACACGAGGTTTTTCCTGTGCCTGAACTTGCACAGAAATTAAAACTGCCAAAACCAATAAATATTTACCGAATAATTTCATAAAACCTTATTTTTAATTCAATGGAATATTTTTAGCCATAGAGAAAGGAATGGTTTCCACTGCTCCTTTGAAATTTTTCCTTTGGACTCCCTTAATTTCAATATAATAACGATCTCCCGCTTGCGCTTGAGAAGCCAATTTAGCAATTGAGCCTGAACCAGGC
This sequence comes from uncultured Cytophagaceae bacterium, assembly GCA_903933935.1. GTDB lineage: Bacteria > Bacteroidota > Bacteroidia > Cytophagales > Spirosomataceae > Aquirufa. Next base: position 15,096 of record CAIZMB010000128.1, on the reverse strand, counting down.
AAAGTCACATCATCTATTTTCCGCTGTCCCCTCGCTAAAGCCACATAAAGCTCAGACACTCGGAAGTTGGCATCTTCAGGATTCGTCGACTTAAATGACTCATCCGCAATAGCTCTTGCATCAATACTTCTTAATCCAGTTGCACTAGCCCCACGTTTCTCATCAAGCTCAGCTCCATTTCCAAACACTTTCACATCAGGTCTAGGTACTCGGCGAACTCTAAAAGTTTCTTTTCCCAACAGCGTTCCACTGTTAGATACATTTAATGTAATGTTAGCCGCTGAAGGTACGATTGTTACCTTGCCACGGTTTTGACCTGCGATCGCCTCTCCACCTTCCGCACTAAACGACGGATTCCATAAAGCTCCTAATCCAGCAGAAACGACACTTAAACGATTGGCACAACCCAAATAAAGTGCGGGCAATGTAGCCGTTTCAATATTATACGTCGGCTTTAACACAAAATAATCTTTCGTGATAGATTCTGTTTTAGGTCCTGTAGGACTCATATAAGAAACAGTAGCGGTAAATTGTTTTTTGGACATTCCATTACCATCGTATCCACCACCAGAAGTTTTAAACTTAATTTGGCCACGGCCATCAATCACCGGAATAGAAGAACCATTATAACTCATTCGTGGAGTAAATCCTGATGAAGTGGCTCCGATAAATACTTCGGCTTGATATTCCATACCAGCCACCACCGTATTGGCATTGGCTGAAACTTGAGCAAAAACTTTATCAAATTTAATTTCCTTCGCTCCTACTTTAGCTGCCAATTGGTTTAACACATCACTTTCGTAGCGACGAATCTCAGCTTGTTTTTGACTTAAAGAGGCCAATGCTGCCGGAACGGGTGTTTGAGCAAAATTTAATTCAGCAAAATCCTTATTGGACTGATTGCCATCTCGATTAACCGTCGGGTCATCTTTGGCATCCAATGCTAATGGTGAAAACTTAGTCCCTGGGTCGGCCAACTTAGTTATTTCTTGGATATAGGTATTAAATAATGGTACTAATTTATAGGCTTCTCCATTCTTATTTCCACCCACCATCAATTCAAATACTTTCTCTTCTTCTTTTGGATTTTTGATATTTCCGGTTTCAGGATCAATGCCTCCACCAGCTTCTAATACTTTGCCTTTTAACCCATCTAAATGATTCACCAAAGCATCTGATAATTTCCTTACATCATTCGCTCTACGCAACACATCCGCATAAGCAGCCGGGTTAGGCAAATCTTTGATTCTTTCGTCGATTCCTTGGACAACGCCTTTGTTTTTTGAGCTTGCTGACTGGTTAGCAATTTCCAACGAGCTATTCAAAAGGCTGAATTTTTGTAATAAAGCATCACTTACCTGTAAAGCTAACAAGGCAGTTAATACTAAATACATCATCCCGATCATTTTCTGCCGGGGTGTTTCTTTTAAACTTGCCATAAATTTATCCTTTCATAGCGGTTAACATACTACCATAAACTTGGTTTAATGCCTGAATGTTTGCATTCAACTTCGCCAATTCTGACTTGAAGTTTTCAGCATCTTTTTGAGTGGAAGCCATTTGCTCTACCGTCGCATTAACATTGCCATAATATCCGTTAATCGCTTTCAAATGCTTACTTGCTTCTTGGATTTCAGTTTCGTAAACCGCATTCAATGAAGCCAATTGGTCTCCAGCCTTCGCATATTGCTTCGCATAATTAGCAGCCTCAGTTGACGAGATTGAAATAGAACTTAACGAAGTAGTCGCATCCGCAACCGTTTTATTCAAGGCTCCCAATGATTGAGATGAGCTATTTAATGAATTAACAAAATCTTGAGTTGCACCCGTCGCTTTTGAAATCTCTTGAAGGCTGTTAGCCGTCTCCGTCAAACCTTTCAAGCTTTTCGTCAAATTCTCTACCACATCAGCCCCTAAACCTTGTGAGTTGGCCAAGGCCGATAAGCCGGCTGAAGAGGAAGTTTTAGCAGGAGCACCATCCACTAACTCAGGATAAACTTTCTCCCAATTATATTCTTTGTCAGGTTTAGCCTGCAAATACAAAACACCAAATAAAATAAAAATAGCCGCTTCTGTAAACATACCCACCATCAACATCTCATTCGCACCTGTCCAGTGCACAATTTTAAATAAGGCTCCTACGATAACGACTGCAGCACCAAAACTAGCCACTACATTAATTGACTTTTCTAATCCTTTCATTTGATCAATTTATTTTTTTGAGTTTTCAATCATTAAATTATTTCATATTGGGACGTCCCAAATATCTCATAGAACATCTAAATCCAATATATGAACGCTTTCTTGTTTGCATTTCATATGCACGTGTACCTGTTTCCAAATAATACGCAATATCTTTCCATGAACCTCCTCTAGTTACTTTTCTAGGCTCATCAGCATCTTTATTAACCGTATTTAAATCCCATGTGATTGCCACTGCGTTATCCGCATAAGCATCTTCACACCACTCAGCCACATTTCCAGCCATATTATACAATCCAAAATCATTTGGATCATACGCATTTGCCGGAGCAGTATACGAATACCCATCCGCATCATAATTTCCTCTATGAGGCTTAAAATTAGCCATCAAACAACCCTTTGAATTCGCAATGTAAGGGTTACCCCAAGGATATTTAACCGAAGCTCTTCCTCCCCTAGCTGCCCATTCCCATTCTGATTCAGAAGGAAGTTCAAATCGAGGAAGTATGTACATATTTTGTTTTTTCCGATAGTCATTCATCATTTTGGAACGCCATAAGCAAAAATATTTAGCCGCATCCCAACTCACCCCTACGATCGGATATTGATCAAAGGCCGGGCTCGAGAAATAATATTCCGTCATAGGATCCCCATTATGAAACGTGAAATCAGCATTCCAAACAGTCGTATCAGGATAATATGACGTCATAATTTTATCCTCTCCCAAGACTGAAACCGAATCTTTCAACAATGAATTTGTGAATTGACGGTATTCATGATTCGTAATTTCCGTATCATCCATATAAAACGCTGACACCGTTACACGCTTATTGAAATTTATTCCAGCACGAGAAATCTCCTCATCTGCTTGGCCCATCATGTAACTGCCCGATGGCACCAAAACCATTCCATAAGGAGTAGGCTGAGTCCAACCACGGCGATTAGTAGCCACAATTTCACCATTAGCAATTCCTGGAACATCTTTAGATCCCTTGCCAAATTTCAACAAGCCACCTTTCCCTGAACTTCCTTTTTTACTACTTAGTGTCTTGGATCCTCCTGAGTTTTTAGAGCCACAACTATTGGTCATGGCCACAATAACTAAAACGGATGAAATCAAAAACAAACGCTTTGCTAAAAATTGTAAATTCATATAACCGAATTAAAAATATCTTTTGTTGAACGAAATCTATTCTAAAAAATTGTATTAATCACCCATAAAAGAATCCATAAAGATTCAAATTCCCCAAAATTAAAGAATTTTCTAAGAATAATTAAAGAATTAACTTTTTTTTCCAAGGTTTAAATTAATTAATCTTAAAACGTGGGGTCTTTATAGGCACCGCCTGAACCCCCATTTTAAACGTGGGCAGGTTAAACTTAACAAATACCTCATGGGTCAATAAAGACTTTGCCTCTAAATTAACCAAGGTATAATCAATGGAGTAACCAAGATTCAATCGATTATTCATTAATGATACCCCCATCATACCTATTGCAGCATCATTTAAACGATAAGAACCTCCTACCCAAAACATATCTCGATATTCAACTCTTGCACCCATTTCAGGCAGTATTTTCCCCGAATAATACCTGATTTGGCCAAATGGCAAAACATCAAATGATGTATTCAATAAAATTTCTGCACTCGCATGTGCTGTAAAAACCATGGACAAAGGCATCGCTGCTGTATTTGAATTGAATGTGTAAGTAGGACTTGTCAGGTGATCCATTGAAATTCCTGCATTCCAATTATCCTTCGCATAAACCACACCTAAGCCAAAATCAGGCAAAGATTGACTCACCGTTTTACCAGAAAGCTCTAAGGCCAATGGATCATTTGAATCTCGAACACGAAAAACTCGGCCATCAAAAGATTTTGCTTGCATACCGATCCGAACCCCCATAGAAATTACCCCCGAACCTGTCGAATAATGATGGGCTAATTGCAATCGAACCGTTTGCATACCTACCCCAGAAGGGGTTTTGTCCGACATATATAAAAAACCAATGCCCGTGTTAAATATACCCAATGGCATGGATGCAGTTAATAATTGAGTTCCTAAACTTCCAGAACCATCTTGAGTGGATTCATATCCTGACCATTGATTACGCATGTGCAGTTGGACAGAAGTCTCATCACGCCAGCCAGCAAACGCGGGATTTAAATTCGCATTGTTCAGAGAAAACATGCTTAATCCGGGATCCTGCTGGCCTAAACTAGTAAAACTAATCAATCCCAAAGCAAGGAAAAGCCATTTTCTGAAGTCAAAAACCGAAATGAAGCTAATACTATGGCGCATTGAATAAAGTCGAATTTTAATAGGCGAATAAAAATAAGCAATAATTTGCTTCGAGCAAGATTATTTCAAAAAAAAAGCTCCTTAAAGGAGCTAAAATTAATTGTTTGCTAGTTTAATGTATTGCTCTAGCGCACCCGTCATGGAGGGGGCATTCGGCATAGGAGCCTGAATATCTAAAATCAAATTGGCATCTTTTACCGCCTGTGCAGTCGTGGGGCCAAATGCCGCAATTCGCGTATTGTTTTGTTTGAATTCTGGAAAGTTCTCTAACAAGGAAGTAATCCCCGATGGACTATAAAATGCAAGTACATCATAAAACACGTTTTCCAAATCTGACAAATCAGATGAAACCGTTTCATACATAACGGCCTCAGTGATTTTAAAATCATTGGTACCCATATAATCCGGAAGATCTTTTTGACGCTTATTGGAACATGGAAACAGAAAATTTTCTGACTTATGCTTCTTAATTACCTCCAATAAATCCAATGCAGTTTTCGTTCCTGTAAAAACTTTGCGCTTACGTATCACTATATACTTTTGAAGATAATTAGCCGTTTGCTCCGTGATACAAAAATATTTCATATCCGTTGGTGTTTCAATTTTCGCCTCCTTACATATTCTAAAGAAATGATCTATCGCATTCCGACTTGTAAAAATAATAGCCGTATGCTCCAAAATATTAATCTTTTGCTTCCTAAATTCTTTATATGCAACTCCCTTCACCTCTATAAATGACCTAAAATCCACCTTGATACTGTATTTCTTTTCAATATCAAAATATGGAGATTTGGCGTCTGTAGGCGCAGCTTGTGTAACCAAAATACTTTTGATTTTTTTCAACCTTTTGGGATCTGGTTGTATCACATTTAATTCACTCATACAATTTCAATCTATTGTTGGAATTCATTTTGAGCTAAAATTCAAAACGAATGCAAATATACGATTAAATTTCTAAAATTTCATCCATGTGATTTACATGAATTCCGGAAAAATCAATTCTCTTATACCAAATAATAATACCTGGCCATCAATAATAGCTAAATACGCAATGAGCGAAAGTGGGTTGAATTTGAAATGCTTTTTAAATATGAAAAAAAAGTAAAATGCTCGGAAAAGGAAGTACATATCAACTGCCGTTCGAATCCAATGTAGATGATTGATAAATGCCGGTCCCATGTAGACCGAGTAGATTAAGATGAAAAAAATCAGTAAAGTGAAAAACTGAATGTTGGTTTGTATTGATTTAAAGAAATGGACACTGGCCAAATTATCCAACTTAAATAATGAGCAGAACATTTGATACATAAAAAAGCGCAAACCAAATAAAACGAATGCCACGATCGTCTTTGATCCTATAAATAAAAAAGCCTCACTGAAATCCTCGGCCATAGAACTGCCAAAAGCAAAAGTTTGATTTAAGGTCTGCAACAAGCCATTAAAATAAGCTAGATAGGCAGAAACTAAACTCAAGATAAAGATGACAAATAAGTTGGGAAATGCGAAAGGCATTTTTGCAATAACTACATCCTTGATTTCCAAACTTAGCCAATCGGAATACCTGAAATACGAATGGAAATACTTGGGGAAAAATGAATATAAAAAACCTAGCAGGGTTAGTAAACTTAACATAGCAAAGGCAAAGAAGTTATTGATGCCTGAGCCCTCTCGCATCTTCATTCCGAGGAAATTCGAGGTTGATATTTCGCCCTTTTCTACATTCTGTTCAATGAAAACTTTCTGCGGAAGGCCATTTAATTCATCCCCATAAAATGTTAAAACCATTCGGTCTCCTAATGGCTGCTTGAGTCCAAGGCTATCCAAATTCATTCGAATCAAAGACCCCTGTGCTATTTTTCGACTAAAAACTCCATTAATAAATAAGGTGTAATTCTTAGATGCTTCAATTTTCAAATGACCTTTTGGGAAATCGGTTGGATTAATCAGCAGCGATTTGGATTTATAATTAAAGTGCCTAGTGGAGATATATGGCAGAAAAGCTTTCCAACTCGGCTGGAATACCAACCATTCTTTCTCAAAAGAATGAATGGTTTGCCATTCGGCCTTAGAGGAAAATGTAAGCGTTGCAAAAAGAAAAAATAAAAAAAATCTGCTAAACAATTGTTTGCATACCAACTGTCTAACAGATCTTTTAACTAAAAAAGGAATCATCCTTTATTAAGATTATTTCGCGGCAAGAGCCTTGATCATTGTTTCGCCAATATCAGCTGGAGAATACACCACATGAATTCCACATTCAGTCATGATTTTCATTTTAGCTTCAGCCGTATCATCCGCACCACCAATAATTGCACCTGCATGACCCATTCTACGGCCTTTTGGTGCTGTTTGGCCGGCTATAAATCCAACTACAGGCTTGCGATTACCATCTGCTTTTATCCACTTAGCTGCTTCCGCTTCCATACCACCCCCAATTTCTCCTATCATCACAATGCCTTCCGTTTCTGGATCATTCATTAATAACTCAACCGCTTCTTTAGTCGTAGTTCCAATGATCGGATCTCCTCCAATTCCAATCGCAGTTGTTTGACCTAAACCCGCCTTTGTCAACTGATCTACCGCCTCATATGTTAATGTACCTGATTTAGATACGATACCAATCTTACCTTTTTGGAAGATAAAGGCAGGCATAATACCTACTTTACACTCTCCTGCCGTCATAACACCAGGACAATTTGGCCCAATCAAACGGCAATCTTTATGATTGATATATTCCTTAGCCACAATCATATCTTTGGTCGGAATACCTTCTGTAATACAAATAATCACTTTTATTCCCGCATCAGCCGCTTCCATAATCGCATCTGCTGCAAATGCAGGCGGAACGAAAATAATAGACGTATCAGCACCCGTTTGAGTCACCGCATCTGCAACTGTATTGAAAATAGGACGGTCTAAGTGCATCGCTCCCCCTTTTCCTGGAGTGACTCCGCCAACAACCTGAGTACCATAGGCAATCATTTGTTCTGCATGAAACGTACCTTCCGTACCCGTAAATCCTTGGACAATAATTTTTGAATTCTTATTAACTAAAACACTCATGTTATGTGGGTTATGTAAACTAAGGCGAAAAAATTTTCTCAAAGGTACAAATTATTGATAAAATTTATCAAAAAGCTTTTGAATCAAAGGAAGAAAAATTTGATATAGTATATTTGTGTAAATTTAGTCCAATTTAAAAACGAATGCTCAAGCACCTCCATATTCAAAATTATGCACTTATCGACTCCATAGATCTTGATCTAGGGAGCGGCTTAAGCGTAATTACTGGGGAAACGGGGGCTGGTAAATCCATCTTATTAGGGGCTATTAGTTTGTTACTAGGCCAAAGAGCCGACACAAAGACCTTATTTGATTCGGAAAAAAAATGTGTCATTGAAGGTACTTTTCATGTCGACTCACATCAACAACTAAAAGAAATTTTCATCGAGGAAGAAATTGATTTTGAGGATCCCTGCTTGATCCGCAGAGAAATAAATCCACAAGGTAAATCTAGGTCTTTCATCAATGACACACCGGTAAATTTAGAATCCCTACGAAGAATAGGCATTGAGCTCGTTGACATTCATTCCCAACAAGACCACGGTTGGATGTCGAATCCAGATTTTACCCTAGACATCATCGATAGTTTTGCCCAAAATCATACTTTAAAAAGTGTATTTAAAGCTGATTTCGACAAAATGACTTTGGCCAAAATGGAATTCCTAAAGCTCGAAAAACAAGCTTCACAAGGATCACAAGGATTAGATTTTTTGAAATTTCAATATGAAGAACTAGATAAGGCAAATCTCCAATTAGGGGAATTTGATGCGCTGAAATCAAGTTTAGATAAACTCGAAAACGCGGAACAGATTCGGGAGAAATTGGCCAACTTGGGCAATTTGGTCAGTATTTCTGATTTGTCAACGATCCAACAATTACAATTAGCCTTGCAACAGGCCCAATCGTTAAGTAAGTACGGGGATGATTTTGAGGTTTGGAGAAAACGATTAGAATCCATCTGGATTGAATTAAAAGATCTTGCATCCGAAATTGAATATGAGGCGGAAAATTTTATTTCTGACCCCATTGCTCTTATTGAGAAACAGAAAAGATTGGATGTGTTAAACCGTTTGATGCAAAAACATCATGCCAATAACATGGAGGATTTAATCCAAGCAAGAGATCATTTTGATGAGCAAATTTCTTCTTTTGAAAACATAGATTTAGAATTAGAGCAAGCAGAGAATCTATATAAGGAGCTCCAACAAACATGCCAAACAGCGGCAGAAAAAGTGAGTCATTCCAGAATGGAGGTTTTGGGTTCCATCGCGGCCCAACTGACTAAATCGTTGCAATCGTTAGGAATTCCTAATGCCAACTTAGATTGGGAAATCAATAAGAAAGAGGTTTACGCCCAAGGAATCGATAAAATCCAATTGCTCTTTTCGGCCAACAAAGGTCTTGCACCTAAACCCTTCAAACAAATTGTTTCGGGTGGGGAAATGAGCCGACTTATGTTGTCCATCAAACATTTAATTGCTAAAAAAAGAGCCATGCCCACCTTGATTTTGGATGAAATCGACACAGGTGTTTCTGGAGAAATTGCCATTCAAATGGGGGCTATGCTGACGCAAATGAGCCAAGGACATCAAATTATAGCCATTACCCATCTTCCACAAATAGCTGCAGCGGGTCAAAATCACTGGTATGTTTATAAAAATCATAGCGGCGAAAAAACGATTTCAGCGTTAAGGAAGTTGGTCGGCGAAGAACGCGTCGAAGAAATTGCCAAAATGATCGGTGGACAAAAAGGATACATTGATTTAAAAGAGAATGTTCGAAAGTTAATCGTTGAAAATCAAAAATAAGATGAACAAAAAATTACTCAGCTTCCTATTTGTTTTATTCATTTTCAGCTCATGTAATGAAGCAGAGGAAAAATTAAGCCAAGAATTAAATGATCAAGTGATGCAATTGCATGATCAATTAATGGGCAAAACTGAAGACGTTTTAAAACTTAAAAGCAGATTAGATAGTTTATCAAACGGAAAGGATTCGGTAAATGTCCATAAAATTATCGCTTCATTAAATAAAGCCGATGAATCCATGATGGATTGGATGCATCAGTTTTCAGTCGATAGCCTAGGAAAAATGGATGCAGTAAATAAAATCACCTATTTGAAAAAACAATTAGAGGCGCTTAAGAATTTAGAGAAATCAACGGACTCCAGTGTACATGCAGCAAAAACGTATTCAGTTAAGTAAAATTATCTTTGTTTTTTTAGTCGTTTTGGGGTGCCAACAGGAAAAAAAACTTCCTTTTTTAGGGCCAAAAGAGATTGGGAAACAGGGTGACACACTTTATCATAAAATCCCCGATTTTAAATTTTTGAATCAAGATTCTTTATGGATAAGCGAAAAAGATATGGCTGGAAAAATTTATGTGGCCGATTTCTTTTTTACCACCTGCCCTACGATTTGCCCAAAAATGAAAACTCAATTGCTTCGTATCTATGACAAATTTGAGGAAGACGATCGGGTAAGAATTTTGTCGCATACCATTGACCCCGAATATGATGGAGTACGCGTGCTAAAAGAGTATGCCAACAAACTCAACATCACAAGTCCGCGTTGGAATTTATTAACGGGTAAAAAATCAGATATATACCGCCTAGGAGAAAAAAGCTACATGGTTACTGCTCAAGAAGATGCAAATGAGGTGGGCGGATTTGTGCACAGCGGGGCTTTCATATTGGTTGACCAAAATAGACATGTGCGAGGCATTTATGATGGAACAAAAGAGGAAGACGTCAATCATTTAATTGAGGATATTGGGGTGTTATTAAAAGAATAAACAAAAAAATATGTTAAACAAAATAGCCATTTTGGGTCTGATGATATTTGGGATTTCCTGTGAAAGTAGGGAGGAGATTACGCGCCAACAATATGTCGTGGAGGGAATGAATTTATATCAGACAAATTGTGCCAATTGCCATCAAGTGGACGGTTCGGGGTTGAAAGATTTATACCCGCCATTGGCTAAAACCGATCTTTGGCAACGCGTAAAAATGAATGAATTAGCGTGCATGATCAAAAATGGCCAAAAGGATTCCATCTTAGTTAATGGTAAACCATTTAATGCATATATGCCAGCGAACCCTAAACTTCAAGCGTTAGATATCGCAGAAATTGTGACTTATATGAGGGAGAAATGGTCGCCAAATAAAACGATGTTCAGTTTAGATAGCGCTCGATTTGCCTTAAAAAATTGTCCTTAGGTCGTTGAACTCTACACTAGCAAATCTATAAATTGTGGATTGAAACCTATTGAGTCGGAAGTCCATCCACGGTCAAAACAGAATTAGTAACTTTTCTAAGCGAGTAGGTTGAAAAATCTTGAGCGGCATCTAAACCGACCCCGTGCACAATTTCCTTTTTTGTATGGATGGCTACAGGTTTTTCAGTGAAGACTCTCTTTTGGTCAGGTAACCAAGTAAACTCATCGGTTTTTAAGGTTTCCCCTTTTTCAATATTAAAGATTTCTACGTGGCCCATTAATTTATAGGAGTTTGTTTGTCGGAAAAAATGAGCTGAGTCTCCTCTGATTTGAGAGGTAATGTTCCCTAATTTATCATAAAACCAAAGCTTCATTTCCTTTGGATAAATTCGATCCTCAGCATCTGTCGTAATTTGTTTTTCTGTCACCATGCGCAAAACGGAGCGTGCTGAGTCAGAATAAACCATATCTATACCTGTCAATTGGGATTTGGGACCTTTAAAAATAGCGGAGCTTTTCACTTCGCGCTCATGACAAGCCAGGAGAAGAAAAAACACGAGCAGCAAAAAGAGGTTTCTCGAATTGCTCATGAGTGAGTAAATTAATTGATTTTTTGCTTTTGGAACCAAAGATCACTTAAGGTTAAGCCAAAGGTAATTCGATGATATTGCTCCTCCATTCCGTTATCAGCTAAAACTCCACGTTTACCCACTTGGTATGAAACATTCAGGTAAGATAAGTTTCTCAATGGAAATGCAACACCCAAACTCAAATTTTTGTCGACGGCATAATTGCCATTGGCAGAAAAATCATAAGGAGTTTTGGCATAAGAAAAACCAATACGATACGTAGTTCGCTTAAAATAATTAGATACCGAAGTAAAATCTGGAGTATATTCCCCACCGATAGACCATTTTGAACTCACAGGAAGTGGCTTTGCAGATCTACCTAAATTGTTATCTACTTTCGACCAATCGGTTTGAGAATAGTCAATACCCACCATCCAAGCAGCGATTTTCTCTAAGCTTAAACCCACGCGAGTAGTGACAGGGAGATTTTGAGAAAAATTATACGTATTTCTAAGCGTATCAGCATTAATCATATTCATTCCTGACAAATCCAAAATAGCAAACCTATTCAGTTGGGTCGCGCTCATTTTCGAAGTCAAATCCATCGTCGCACCGAAGTTCACAAAAAAATCGTTTTTCAATGATTTACGATATGCCAAACCCGCTTTAAATGAAAAATCAGAATATGAATTCAAATTTTCTAATTGGATTTTATAAAATTGTCCGTCCGACATATTTTGGGTAGACACATTTCGATTAACAGTTCCAAAAAGGTAACTAACTTCTAATCCAAGATAAAATTCTCTCCCAATTCTTAATCCATTGGCGAAACTCAATTTGGTCACACTGCCTTTACCTTCATAGCCATATATTAAGCTATCGACACCTAATAAATTTAATCTTCGATAAGATTTAGTTGTATAATCAACCGCTGAATGTGGACGAATCCCAATGGAAGCAGTCCAACGATTACTTATTGGCAAAGTCAATTGCAATGATTCGTAATTACCACCGAAAACTTGTTGTTTCTGTCGATAATCTTGCAAAGTCTTAAGTTCGGTGTTAACTCCTACTTCAAAGACCGTGTAATGGTTTCTGGCTAAAAGAGCTGGATTGATTGAATTTGCATAAATGCCATTCGAATTGGAAACGCCTATTCCACCCATCATCAAATTGGTCGCTGGCTCAGCTGGATATAATTCCCCCATCCCAATATAGGATAAAGGTGAATTAAGAATAGACTGGGCATTTAAGTTGGAGCACAAAAACAACAAACAAAAAGATATAAAGCTAAAAATTGCTTTATGCATTTTATTAAACAGGCAATTCGATGTTAATGGATTATAAATCATATTATATTTATACGCTCTTTCAGTCAATTTAGTCTGCAAAGGTCGTAATTTTATTTCATATTCGATTAAGTATTTGGCTATATTTGAAGTCAAAATAGAATAAGCATATGATGGACGCATTAGAAAACTGGCACCTTTTAGAAAATTCAGCCTTTGATGTCATTTTATTTCTAGGGATAATTCTTTTGGGAATAGCACTCAAGCGTTTTTTCTCTAATTCATTTTCAAAAATTGTTTTCCGATTTATCCCTCAGGAGTCCATTTCCATTCAGGATTGCGTCCAACTGCTAAGAAAACCATTTGAATTATTGATCTTTTGGATTTTTTTATACTTGGCCGCTCAAAATTTAAAAGTTCCAGCTCAATGGAATTTTACACCTATTCAAGATTTTGGAATTTTATTTCTAATTAAAAAAGCGTTTGATTTAGCTATTATTTATACGGTGACTTGGGTCATAATTCGTTTAATGAAAGTTGTTATTTTAGTAGCACAAGAAAAATGGCAGGGAGTCGAGCAAAAATCAAAACAACAATTCATTCCCTTTTTAAATGACCTTTCTATGGTCTTTATCATTACAGCATCTGGCTTTGTGATGTTAGGTAGGGTATTCCAAGTGGATGTGGTCGCATTAATAACGGGTTTAGGACTAGGAGGTTTGGCGTTGGCATTAGCGGCTCGAGAAACGTTGGAGAATTTATTTGCCTCTTTTACGATATTTTTAGATTTACCCTTTGTGGTGGGCGATAGTATTCAGGTAGGTGGAATTTCTGGGGACATCGAAAAGATAGGATTCCGAAGTACCCGACTTCGGGGAGCAGATGGAAATTTGATCATGATTCCCAACCGATTATTAACCTCGCAATCTTTGGAGAACATGAGTGAGCGAGACTTTCGTAGAGCTAAATTTAATTTAACTTGTGATTTGAAAACGAAGCCATCTCAAATAGAAAAAGCTATTTCAGACATCGAGACCCTTATTTTACAAGATGCCCTTTGCAAAAAGAAAGCGCCAAAAATTGTTTTCGAAGGCTTTGGAACCTATTCATTAGACATTTCCGTAACCCTATTTGTATCGAGTAAGGACTTTACTAAATTTCAAATGGTCAAACAGGAAATTAATTTAGGCATCCTGAAAATTTTAGAAAAAGAAGGAATTGAATTAGCAAGCTCGGTAAAATAGTCTATTAGCCTACTAATTCCTTTAAATCGGCATCATGGATCATCTTTTTCTCATCTGCCATGATTAAAAAGCGCGTATATAATTTGTCTAAGTCCGGCTTTTCGAATTCGTAACCCAATAAGCTTAAGCGATGCCTTAGAGCGGCTCTACCCGATCTTGAGGTCAATAAAATAGCCGAAGAAGGCACACCCACATCCTCAGGATTCATGATTTCATAATTCTGAGCATGCTTTAAAAACCCATCTTGGTGAATACCTGACGAATGTGCAAAGGCATTTGCGCCAACAATCGCCTTATTCGCCTGAACGGGCATCCCCATTAAATTCGAAACTAAACAGCTTGTTGGATATAAATATTGAGGATTGATGCCTGTCGTAAATCCTAAGTCTTTATGCACATTTAAAATCATGGCAATTTCTTCTAAAGAAGTATTTCCAGCGCGTTCCCCTATTCCATTGATCGTAACTTCTACTTGGCGCGCACCCGCCTGGATTCCAGCAATCGTATTTGCGGTCGCCAAACCTAAATCATTGTGATTATGCATGGAAATCGTTGCCTGATGAATATTATCCACATGCTCATATAAATATGAAATGCGTTGATGCATTTGGTGAGGAAGTAAATATCCGGTTGTGTCTGGCAAATTAACAACAGTAGCACCAGCTTTAATCACGGCATGCGTAAGTTTTGCTAAAAATTCCAAATCAGCCCGACCCGCATCTTCCGCAAAAAACTCAACATCTTCTACAAAAGACTTAGCATAATCAACAGCCCAAATGGCTTGTTCGATAATTTTTTCTCGGGTTGAATTAAACTTATGAATAATATGCACATCAGAAGAACCTATACCTGTATGTATTCTAGGCCTTTTTGCAGTTTTCAAAGCCTCAGCAGCCGCATCGATGTCCTCCTTTTTTGCTCGCGATAAGGCGCAAACGGTAGGATCAGAAACTGCATCACAAATCGCTTTTACCGAGGCGAAATCACCTGGTGAAGAAATAGGAAAACCGGCTTCAATGATATCAACACCCAATTTTTCTAGCTCCTTCGCTACCTCCACTTTCTCTTCTCGGTTTAATTGACAACCAGGAACTTGCTCACCATCACGTAAAGTTGTATCAAATATTTGAATGCGGTTACTCATCTTTTTTTTTAATTATTTAGATGCAAAACTACCTTTAATTATATTACGAAGCAATTTTAAGCAAT
>CAIZMB010000127.1 GCA_903933935.1 uncultured Cytophagaceae bacterium | reverse complement strand
TCCTGCTACCACTCCCGTAAAATAAAAGAAACCACTCGCCCTGAGTGGTTTCCAGTTACCGTACGGTAGAATGGAATCATTTCATAACCTATCCTATTCGAATCAAAACCATTCCAAATTAAACTATAATTACTTTTTGACATCTTAATCAATTCCTAATATGTTAAAATCACACGTACTTGCTCACCTTTTTGCACACAAATATTTTACGTCAAATTGACCTAATTTTAAATCTACCTCCCTTACTAGGTGTAATGTTGCAACCATTACTTTTCGTACAACTCTTCCTCTAAAACAGGATTCATCCACACAGTAGATTCTTTTTTCGAAACACCATTCATCATGACACCTTGAATAAACTGTTTATTTATAGAACCATGAGAATGAATGACACCAGGAAGAATTTCTACTAAATCCCCCTTTTTTAGTTGAATCATTGGCTTACCCTTTTCTTTAAAATAACCTTCTCCATCCACTCCAAAAATGATTTGTTTGCCCGTATGTTTATGCCAATTGCTTCGAGCTTTAGGTTCAAATAAAACCCTAGAAGCAAGGAAGTCACTTTCCGAATCGTTAATGAAATATTCTACCCAAACATCGCCAAAGAACCTTTCAGAAGGACCTTTTGTCCAATTACCTTGCAAAGGTTTTTCTGAGCTTTGAGCGGTAGTTTGAAATGAAACTAAAATTGAAATCATCAAATGAATAATAACAACGACATTTTTCATTTATCATCTACCCTTTTAATTGTGGCTGAAAAGGCTGTTGGTAAAAACGCTTCCCCGTCGCCTGATACAATGCATTTGCCATCGCCCCAAAAATCGGAGGGAAAGGTGGCTCCCCTAAACCTGTAGGATCTATTTCATTTTTCACAAAATGCACATCGATTTTCTTCGGTGCCTCATTATGGCGAATCATCCGATAGGTGTCGAAATTGCGTTGATCCGTCTTGCCATCCGTTAACGTCAACTGACCAAACAAGGCATTTCCAATCCCATCAATCGCCGCACCTTCAGCCATGTTTTTAGCTCCCTCTGGATTCACAACTACGCCGCAATCTAGGGCAGTAGTTACTAGTTCGACCGTAACTTGATCGCCTTTCACCTGTAAATCGATGACCTGAGCCGCATAGGAATTGTGGCAGAAATACGCCGAAACTCCGCGCTTTTTACCTGCATTCTCCAGTTTTCCCCAGCCCGATTTTTCCCGAACTAATTCTAACACGCCCATGTAGCGGCTCGCGTCGTAATCGTTGGTTTTGCCTACCGGATTATCTTTGGCCCGCTGCAATAATTCCAAACGAAACGCAATCGGGTCCTTGCTCATGTATTCTGAAATCTCATCCAAGAACGACTGTTCTGCCGCTGCATTAAAATTCGAACGAGGAGCACGGAAAGCGCCAATCGTAATGTTCGATGGAATCACAAAACTCTCCGCTAGGTAATTGTCAATCGCTCCTGCCGGAAAACGATTCGCATGTAAAGGGGATTCAGGAACACCTCCACCTTTGGCATGAAAGGCAATCAATTTCTTGTTTTCATCGAAAGCTGCGCGGTAGGTCAACTGATATGACGGTCGGTAAATACCAGCACTCACATCATCCTCGCGCGAGTAAATTAATTTAACTGGTGCATTCGCTTGCTTAGAAATCAAGGCCGCCTCGATCATGTAATGGCCATAAGCACGACGACCAAAACCGCCGCCCATCCGCACTAATTCAATCGATATATTTTCTTTTGGGATACCTAAACGAGCCACGATCGATGGCATAATCCAATCTGGTATTTGGATAGGCGCAACGAAACGAACTTTATCGCCCACATAATGTGCAAACGTGTTCGTCGGTTCCATGATATTATGAGCTAAAAAAGGTGCGGTATAAGTCCGCTCAATCACGTGTTTCGCATCCGCAAATGCCTTCTCTGGATCTCCATCTTTTCGCTCGATGACACCCGGCTTTTTGCTCATTTCAAGCATTTGGGCGTAATGTTTCGTCGTACTTTCTAAGCCTGAAGGAACCGTTGTTTCACGGTTATTCACACCCATCTCTTTTCTTTCTGGCGCTACTTCCCAAACGGCTTTGATTTTCTTGCGCGCATTCATCACATCCCAAGTAGACTTGCCCAAGACGGCAATCACCTCGTTGAACGAACGCGTATCAAAACCGGCAAATTTATGATCGTCTTTAAACACTTGGATCGGGAAAATATCCACGATTCCCGGCATCTTCTTCGCTGCGGTTGCATCGAACGATTTCAGTCGCATACCAAAAGCCGGGGGACGTTCGGTCATCGCAATTAACATCCCCGCCTCGCGGTAGTCCATCCCGAACAAGGGTTTTCCTTGTGCAATTTTGGGTGCTACTACATTCTTTTGTGGGGTACCGATTAAGCGGAACGATTGATTTCCTTTCAAGACGATGTCTTTGGGCACGGGTAATTTCGCAGCTGCCGTGGCAAAAGTGCCGTAGGTTTCAGACTTACCACTGAACGCATGCGTGACCATTCCGTTAGCGGTGGTCAATTCTGTTACTGGCAAATTCCATGCCTGGCTGGCCGCCGTCAAAATCATCTGACGCGCTGCTGAACCTACTGTCCGCAATTGCTTCCAAGCCATGCGAATACCTTGGCTACCTCCGGTGAATTGGCGCGGGAAAGCTTTTGGGTCGTAATTACCTTGTTCCACTTCCACTTGCTTCCAATCCACGTCTAATTCCTCTGCGATTAACATCGGTAAAGAGGTCATCACATTTTGGCCAAACTCTGGATTAGGAGAGAATATTTTGATCGAATTATCTGACGCAATTTTGATGAAACTAGTCACCTCTTGCCATACCGGTTCGATATTTAATTCCGCTAAACTGTCTTCCGGTTTCGCACTTGCGAACCAAGAAATACCCAGCATCATGCCTCCTCCAGAGAGCGATGTTACTTTCAAGAACGAGCGTCTGCTGTAATTTGAGTCTGTCTTTTTCATGATTTCAAAGCGGCTAGTTGGATGGCTTTTTTAATACGGGTATAGGTTCCACACCGACAAATATTGCCGGTCATGAAATTCTCAATTTCCTCTTCCGTCGGATTCGGTGTGCTTTTCAAGAGTGCGGCGGCGCTCATGATTTGGCCTGATTGACAGTAGCCGCATTGAGCGACATCAACGTCCAACCACGCCTTTTGAACAGGATGGTCACCTTTGGCAGATAAGCCTTCGATCGTTGTAATTTCCATCCCAGTTAAGGACGAAATCGGCAATTGGCAAGAGCGAACTGCATTTCCATTTAAATGCACCGTGCACGCTCCGCAAGAGCCCACGCCACAACCGTATTTAGTACCTTCCATGCCAAGAATATCTCGGAGCACCCACAAAAGGGGCATGTTTTCGTCCGCCTCTACTTGGTGGACTTTCTTATTAATGCGAACGGAATATTTCTTGATCATAGAATAGGTAATTTAAAAGAATCAAAGCAAATATAGGGAATCAATACATTCAATCGTTATAATTTTGAAACAAGATTAATGCTTGATTTGGTGGGTATCACGCACGCTGCTGAAGGTCAATGCAAGCAACTTCCAATCCTTGCCTTGTTTTTGATAAACCTCTGTAACCGTGAATTCAGTAACCGCTATTTGTTCCCGAACAACGGCATCCAAGGTGATACGATTCCAAACGATAGACGTATTTCCCGAAATTTCTACCGCCGTATCTTTCACCGTCGCTTTCTTGTACCAAATGCGTCCCGTTTTGATGATGTCTAACTCTTCGTCCTTCTTCCACGTCCCGCTCATGTGAACGAATTTGGCTTTAGAATCGAACAATTTGTCAAGTTTGTTCACATCTTTGTCGGACATCCATTGCCATTTGTCCATCGACAACTGAATCAACTCCTTTTCTGTGTTTGTTTGCGCAAAAACGCCTGAAATCGTCATGAGCGAGATGCTCAAAATTAAAAGTGCTTTTTTCATGGGATCTATTGTTTTAATTTAACTTGACGAGACAAATGTGAGAACGTTAACTGGGCCATTTTCCAGGTATTGTTTTCCAAAACATACACTTCGGTAACCATAAAGGGATTCGTCACGACATTTCCTCCTACTTGTGCGACTAAATCGATGTCGCTTAAAAGGATGGCAGTATTTCCGTAGAATTTGATATTGGTAGAATAGACTTCAGCTTGTTTGTACCAAATAAATCCGGCTTTGATGATGTCCACTTCGCGCGCTTTCCCCCAGGTTCCACCCATATGGACAAACTCACATTTTTCATTGAATAACACTTCTAATTTATCCGCGTTTTTGTTGGCCATCCATTGCCACTTATCTTTCGATAATTGCTTGATGGTTTCTTCTGTATGAGTCTGCGCCCATGCGCCGGAAATGGTTAGGAGCAAAAAGCTTAAAAATAATACGATTGATTTCATAGGTTTTTGTTTAAGCTACAAATTTCACACTTAGTGCGCCTAACTAAATAGATAAATTCCGGTTTTTTCTACCATTTTTACGGTTTCAAAATCATTTAAGTATGGCCGAATCAGATAATTGGTAAATTTGTTTGCTTAAAATCGTTTTATGGAGCTGAATTACCCTGTTAAAAACATTGATCAATACAATGCAGACAATAATCACAAAACACTAAATCCTTTAGTGACAGTAATCGATTTTTCCAAAGCGAACATCCGCGAATGGGGCGATGCGGATACGATTCGCTTTCAATATGGCCTTTTTAGTATCATTCTAAAGGATGTGAAATGCGGCGACCTGAAATACGGTCGACATGCATATGATTACCAAGCAGGAACGCTAGTTTTCTTCGCCCCGGGACAAATCGTCGAAATAGATAATCCAAAAGTTCCTTACCAACCGATGGGACATGGTTTGGCTTTCCATCCTGATTTATTAATTGGGACCAACCTAGGCCGACTAATTGCTCAATTTAAATTCTTCCATTACGCATCTCATGAAGGACTGCATTTATCGGATGATGAACGCCAAATGATCCTAGATTCTTTTGCTAAAATCGCCTTTGAACTAAAGCAGCCTATCGACAAGCATTCGAAGAAGTTGATTGTTTCTAATATCGAATTATTTTTAGGTTATTGCCAACGATTCTATGACCGTCAATTCATTACTCGAGAGCATGTCAACAAGGGTATTTTGGAGCGCTTTGAAACTCTAATGAATCAGTATTTTGAATCCGATCAAGCCCAAGTGAACGGCATTCCATCCGTGGGTTATTTCGCGAATGAGTTACATTTATCGGCGAATTATTTTGGCGATTTGATTAAAAAAGAAACAGGATTAACCGCCAAAGATTATATCCAAAACAAGACCATCGACGTGGCAAAAAACCGCATTTTCGATTCCGATAAAACTATCAATGAAATTGCCTTTCAGATGGGCTTTAAATACCCACAGCATTTCACGCGCTTGTTCAAGCAACGCGTGGGACAGACGCCTAATGAGTTTAGATCATTGAATTAATTCTTAACACCTCATTGAACATTCTCCTAAAAGGGAATCTGCTTTGCAAATTTAGCTTCATGAAAAATTCGAATTAGGAAACCAAGGTTTAGACTGTAAATCGTCAGCAAAAAGTGGACCGATAGAGGTTATTTCTTAGGGAGTGATTCTTGACTTCGTTTAAATTTAAACAAAGTTAAATTTCACCCGAAAACCCCTCTCGTGCTACCTGTTTTGCTACCACCCCCGTAAAATAAAAGAAACCACTCGCCCTGAGTGGTTTCTGGTAGTCCGTACGGGAATCGAACCCGTGTTTCATCCGTGAAAGGGACGTGTCCTAACCCCTAGACGAACGGACCAAATCTGAATTTGGTGGCACAAAGGTAGAAGTTTTTGCTAAAGATTCAAAATAGTACTTTAAAATAAATACATAATAAATCTAATTTAATTTCGCTATTTTAGCCTAACAATTGATTTAGAAGCCTTTATGTCCCAAGTTCTTCCCCATTCCCTTCTTAGTGATTTCGATATTTCCCTTTTTCTACACGGCAAGCACTCAAGGCTTTACGAAAAATTAGGGGCTTTTGAAATCATACATGGGGGCGTAAAAGGAACATTTTTCGCCGTTTGGGCACCTAATGCGCAATCGGTGCATGTGCTGGGCAACTTTAATGTTTGGGATAAAGAATCACATACCCTATTTCCTCGTTGGGACTCCTCCGGAATCTGGGAAGGGTTTATTCCCCACGTACACACAGGAGAAACCTATAAATTTGGGATAAAAACAAAATCAGGGGAATATCTAGAAAAACTTGACCCCTTTGGTCTTTATTGTGAAACACCTCCCAAAACGGCTAGTATCGTTTGGAATACGTATAAAGAATGGAATGACCAGTCTTGGATGAAGAATAGGCCAACTTACAACAGCCTGCAATCACCCATGTCCATTTATGAAGTACATTTAGGCTCTTGGCAGAAAACATTGGACAATCAATACCTGTCTTATGAGGACATCAGCCATAAGCTAGTGGCCTATGTGAAAGAAATGGGCTTCACCCATGTGGAATTTATGCCCATCATGGAACATCCCTACGCGCCATCTTGGGGCTACCAAATTACCGGTTATTTTGCGCCTTCCGCTAGATTTGGAGATCCACAAGCCTTTATGAATTTAGTCGAAAAGCTACATGAGGCTAATATAGGGGTCATTTTAGATTGGGTTCCCTCCCACTTTCCGGGGGATGACCATGGCCTTCATAATTTTGACGGAACCTGTTTATTCGAACATGCTGATCCTAAAAAGGGCTATCATCCCGACTGGAAATCCTATATTTTCGATTACGGAAAAAATGAAGTTCGAAGCTTTTTACTTTCCAATGCCGCTTTTTGGCTTGATCGTTACCACATCGATGGCCTTCGCGTAGATGCAGTGGCCTCCATGCTCTACTTAGATTATTCTCGAAATGAAGGTGAATGGGAACCTAATGCCCTCGGAGGAAACCATAACCTAGATTCCATCTCATTTTTACAAGATCTTAACTCGCATTTATTTGCTGAATTTCCCGACATCCAAATGATTGCCGAAGAATCCACCAGCTATCCTGGAGTCACCAAACCCGTGCACCATGGAGGCCTAGGATTTAGCCAAAAATGGATGATGGGTTGGATGAATGATTCCCTTCGGTTTTTCCAAAAAGACCCCATTTATCGCCAACACCACCTAAATGAATTAACATTTTCATTGATATATGCTTTTGCCGAAAACTTTTGCCTTCCCCTTTCTCACGATGAAGTAGTCTATGGAAAAGGGGCTTTGCTGCAAAAAATGCCAGGAGATGATTGGCAAAAATTGGCCAATCTTCGTTTGCTTTTCAGCGAACAATTTATGCACCCTGGCACGAAATTAATCTTCCAAGGGGGTGAATTTGGGCAAATCAATGAGTGGAATCACGATCAAAGTATCGATTGGCATTTAAGCGAGTTACCCGCACATCAAGGCATTCAAAATACCGTTAAAGCACTTAATAAACTGTACAAAGAAGAACCCGCTTTACACAGAAAACAATTTGACAATGACGGCTTTGAATGGATCGAAGGAAATGATCAAGCAAATACCGTCATCAGTTTTTTAAGAAAGGGAGATACAGCAAAGCAACAAATCATCGCCATCCTTAACCTAACGCCTATTCCAAGAGAAAACTATCGAATTGGAGTGCCTCTACCCGGAGTTTGGAAAGTAATTTTCAATTCAGATCAAGGAATTTACGGGGGTAGCGATTATCCAATTTCGGGCGCCGTCATGACCGAAGAAATCAATTGGCAAGGAAAAGCATTCTCCATTTCGATCAACCTTCCTCCCCTTTCTGCCGTATTATTAAAGGCCTAAAACAATAAAGACTCAGAAAAATTCCGAGCCTTTATTCAATCCGCCTAAGTAGTATTTTTGTAACCTTTCGGTTTTTACATCAATTTTGTACACAAAAATAGTAAATATTTCATATTTTAAAATACAATTAGTATATATTTTAAATTAGTGATGTTTTCCAAGAACATCTTCCATATCCGACAATTCAACCTCCAGAGCCTTGGTGGAAATCGTGATTTCCAACGCACTCAATCCTAAGGCAATACTCATTCCCAATAAACCCAATCCAAAAAACCAGCGAGCAATTAACTGCTCATTCATAAACAATAAAAACATGCATATCACGCTTAAAATCAAACTAATTATGGCTATGATCTGCATGTATTGAATCAAAGTCATCCGTAAACGTAAATTTTGTATCTGTTTTAAAATAGATTCAGCAGGATTCTGCTGAAACTTTTCATGCAATCCTCGGATTAAAGAGGCCATCGACATAAATCGATTTGTAAAGGCAATCATCAACAATGAAACCGTTGAAAACAATAATGCGGGTGTACCTATGCCTAATTCCATAATTTATTTTATCCAATACTGATCTAAATACTGACTCATTTCTTCTTTGATTTTCTTAGCTTCTCTTGCCGCAGAAACCGAGGTATCATCTCCCGCATAGATAATGCCCCTAGAGGAATTGACTAGCAAACCCACCCTCGAATTCATGGCATATTTAGCCACATCTTCCAAACTGCCCCCCTGAGCTCCAACCCCAGGAACTAAAAAAAAGTGATCCGGAGCGATCTGACGAACATGTTTTAAATATTCCGTTCGCGTCGCCCCAATCACAAACATTAATTGGTCCGCGTCCCCCCACTCCAACGCCTTACGCATCACATGCTCATAAAGCGGTATATTATTTTCATCACGGATCAATTGAAAATCTTGACTTCCTAGATTTGAAGTTAAAGCCAATAAAATCACCCACTTATCTTCAAAACTTAAAAATGGAGTCACCGAATCTTCTCCCATATAGGGCGCTACGGTAATGGAATCAAAATTAAAGCCACTCGACGCAGGTTCAAAAAATGTTTGCGCATACTTCAAGGCCGTATTTCCAATATCCCCACGCTTCGCATCGGCAATCGTAAAAACATTTTTAGGAATATAATCCATCGTCTTCTGCAAACTTTCCCAGCCTTTGGGCCCCAAAGCCTCATAAAAGGCAATATTAGGTTTATAAGCCACCGCATATTTCTCCGTGGCGTCAATCACCGCTTTATTAAAAGTAAAAATCGGATCTGATTCTTTTTGGAAAGTTGACGGAATTAATCGAGGAGCAGAATCTAAGCCTACGCATAAAAAAGACCCCTTTGATTCGATTTGTTGAACTAATTGAATTGAATTCATGTCGTTTTGAAAAGAAGGCTTTGTATTAATGCCTAAATATCAATAATTTTGACACAAATAAAGGTCTTTCCTAAGCAAAATCAAACAAAGGTTAGCCAAAATTACCTGATTCTATGCAATTTATTAAACACCAACTCCCTGGAGTAATTGAATGCGTTCCAACGAAATTTTTTGACGAAAGAGGACATTTTTATGAGTCCTACAACCAAAATTTATTTTCGGCCAATGGGATTTCAGAAAATTTTGTTCAAGATAATTACTCCTTTTCGATCGCTGGTGTTGTTCGTGGTTTGCATTTTCAAAAGCCCCCCCATGCACAAGGCAAATTAGTTCGTTGCATGACGGGAAAGGTAATTGATGTGATCGTTGACCTGCGCAGAAGTTCGCCGACCTTCGGGCAGCATGAAAAATACGAATTAGATGCAGATAAGGGCAATATGCTCTATGTTCCGCCTGGATTTGCTCATGGATTTATCGCCTTAGAAGAGACGATATTTGTTTATAAATGTACTGATTTTTGGAATAAAGGGGCAGAGTCAGGTATTCGTTGGAATGACCCTAATTTAGCCATTGATTGGACCCATGAAAACCCGATTATCTCAGATAAGGACCAATTATTGCCTCTATTTGATTTAAACGAGACAATATTTAATTAATAATTGCTCAGAAAATTTTAATACCTTTGCAGCAATGACTCGCAAGCTGATTTTATCAAGCCCATTGTTGGAAATAACCATCTCAAGGTTATGCCAAGAGCTCATTGAAAATCAAATAGACGGAACTGAGACTGTTATCTTAGGTTTACAACCAAGAGGCATCTTTTTTGCAGAAAGGATCGCGGCTGAATTAAGCAAGCACTTAGAAAATCCCCCAGCTTTAGGAAAAATAGACGCAACATTCTATCGAGACGACTTTAGAAGAGGAGATCCTTTATCACCCAACTCAACCGAAATACCCTTTTTGGTCGAAAATAAACGTGTTATTTTAGTCGATGATGTACTCGCTACTGGCCGAATGGTCCGAGCGGCTATGGATGCCCTAAATGCATTTGGCCGTCCCGCCAAAGTAGAACTTTGCGTACTGATCGATCGAATATATAGCCGAGATTTACCCATTCACCCTGATTATGTAGGTAAAAGTGTCAATACGTTGACCACGGAAAAAGTATTAGTGGAATGGACTGAACAAGGACATGAAGCAGATAAAATTTGGTTAATTACCCAATAAAGAAATATGTTAACATCGCCACACTTATTAGGAATTAAAGATTTAGATGCCGAATCCATTGACCTAATTGTTAAAACGGCCAAGGAATTCAAAGAGGTTCTTAATAGACCGATTAAAAAAGTTCCTTCCCTGCGTGATGTGACGATTGCCAATGTATTTTTCGAAAACTCGACGCGCACCCGATTATCTTTTGAGCTAGCCGAAAAACGATTATCAGCCGATACCATCAATTTCTCAGCTTCCGGTTCCTCCGTAAAAAAAGGAGAAACCTTATTAGATACGGTCAACAACATCCTGGCGATGAAGGTGGATATGATTGTTATGCGACATGCAAGCCCAGGAGCGCCACATTATCTAGCCAAACACATTAAAGCAAATATCATCAATGCCGGTGACGGTACGCACGAGCATCCGACACAAGCACTTTTAGATACCTATTCCCTACGAGAAAAATTAGGCGATTTAGCAGGTAAAAAAATAGCGATTATTGGGGATATTCTGCACTCCCGAGTGGCACTTTCTAATATTTATGCACTTAAAAAACAAGGGGCAGAAGTCCGACTTTGTGGCCCCAGCACGCTGATTCCTAAACATATTCAATCCTTAGGTGTCGAAGTTTCACATGATGTCAAAAGTACATTAGCCTGGTGCGATGCCGCAAATGTATTGAGGATACAATTGGAACGCCAACAAATTAAATATTTCCCGAGCTTACGTGAATACGCTCAATCGTTCGGAATCACTCGTAAAATGTTGGATGAACTTCCTAAAGAAATTATATTAATGCACCCTGGACCAATCAACCGTGGAGTGGAATTAAGTTCTGATGCAGCAGATTCGCCACATTCCATCATCTTAGACCAAGTAGAAAACGGGGTGGCTATTCGGATGGCGGTGCTCTATTTACTTGCTTCCAGAGGTTAAAAAGGCCTGATAGGCTTGGAACATTTCTTGCACGTCAACTGAATTTGCGCAATTAAAATGAACTTCTGGGCATGATTTCTTTCCATGATCCCCACATGGCCTACATGCGAGTTTCTCCTTCACCTGAATGATTTTATGCCGTTCAGCCAAAGGCCCAAAGCCAAAAGCTGGAATAGTCGAACAAAAAATAGCCACGGTAGGAGTATTCAAGGCTGAACATATATGCAAAGGACCTGAATCATTTACGAAACTCATTAGGCTTTGTTGGTATACAGCGATAGCCTCCTGTAAATTAAATCGACCGCAGTCATTGTGGATGTGCCGACCCGATCCCTCAAGAGCATTCTCAATTTCATCTGAAAGATGTTTTTCAGCCGCAGAACCCATTAAGACTATTTCCTGATCTAAGTGCAATAAACGAATAAATTCGATCCATTTGTGAACGGGGAATCGCTTGGTTTCCCATACAGAACCGGGAGAAATAGATACATATTTTTTGGCTTGTAAGTCGACTGGCAAATTGTTTAAATGGCTAGCATTCAAAAATGGCTTATGCACCTGGGGACCCAGCCATGAAGCCAACAATTCAGTATTTCGTTCTGTTTCATGTTTTCCTTGGCCAAATTCATGCGGAACTTTTTCGTCGAAAAATAAGGAAAGTGGATTCTTATCAAAACCGACCACCTTTTTAGCACCTATCGAAATGCTCAAAAGCCCCATGCCAAAAAACCGTTGGGCTACAAAAACTTGATCAAATTTTTCCTTCGTTAATTCATTTCGCAAAGTCCACCATGATTTCAGCTTATTACTTTTGTCATAAGTCCACACTTGGCCTAAATTATCATGTGGATAGGCTTTAAAAATACCTTCTAATCCCTTTCTGACTAATAAATGTATCGTTGACGATGGACTTTCAACCCTAATTTTCTCCAACAAAGAAGTAATCAAAACAGCATCTCCTAAAAAGGCAGTTTGAATAATTAATACCTTGGAGGCCTGAGACATGAAAGAAAAATGAGTGATTGGATATAAAATTAATTAATTTTAAGATCTTTTTGGTAAAAACCCCTTTATGAATTCAATTCAAATAAAAACATTATCTAATGGAATAACGATTGTGCATCGCCAAGTGCTGCATACTGAGATATCACATGTAGGAATCATGTTGGATATCGGTAGTCGGGACGAGTTAGATTCAGAACAGGGATTAGCCCATTTTTGGGAGCATTTAGCTTTTAAGGGTACTGAAAAGAAATCCAATATCCAGATCATTAACCGCCTAGATCTCATTGGCGGGGAGTTAAATGCCTACACCACCAAAGAAAAAATTTGTTTTCACGCCTCCATTTTAACTCCATATTTTGAAAGGGCGCTCGAGTTGATTACCGATATAACCTTTCATTCTACTTTTCCAGAAAAGGAATTAGAGAAAGAAAGAAGTGTTATTTTGGAAGAAATGTCGATGTATTATGAGGCACCGGAAGATGCAATTCAAGATGATTTCGATGAGTTGTTATTTCCTAATCATCCACTTGGAGTTAATATATTAGGCACACAAGAAACGGTTAAATCATTCACTCAAAGCCATTTACATCAGTTTATCGATCGTAATTTAGATACCTCGAGAATCGTTATTTCGTCGATTGGTAAGTTACCGCATGAAAAAGTTTTTGCTTGGGCAGAAAAACATGCGGGAGGTATCAAAAGCAAAAAAGAACATATTAATCGAATCGTTCCGCCGGCCATGGTACCGATTGAAAAAATCACCAAGAGAGGCCTCACACAATCCCATATTGCCATTGGAAAACAATCGTATGCGATTGAAAACCCTAATCGATTGGCCTTCTTTATGCTGATCAATTTATTAGGCGGCCCCAGTATGAATTCGCTCTTAAATGTGTCGGTTAGAGAAAGACATGGCCTTGTTTATTCCATCGAAGCTAATTTTACAAGCTATATGGATGCAGGATTTTGGGCTATTTATTTTGGAACAGAGCCTAATCAAGTCAACAAATCCATTCGATTAATTCATAAAGAATTCAATAAACTAAAAGACCGAGAACTTTCAGCTTCTGCTTTAATGAAAATAAAATCTCAATTAAAAGGCCAAATGGCCATGGCGGAAGAAAGTAACCTAAATTTCATGTTGATGATGGCTAAAAACCTCTTAGACCGCGAAAAAATAGAAACTTTGGAAGAGTTATTTGAGCAAATCGACTTAGTTACGGCGACCCAATTGCAATCATTGGCGACTGATATGTTGAATCCTGACCAATTAAGTTGCCTCATTTTTGAACCTTAAAAATCTTGCATCTCTACCTACATATTCCGTTTTGTCATCAAGCATGTCATTATTGCGACTTTCATTTCAGTACTAATGTAGCTTTAAAATCGGATTTGGTGCATGCCATATGTCAAGAAATAGTCCTTCAAAAAGACTATTTAGATAGCCATAATTTAAAGACTATTTACTTTGGTGGAGGAACTCCCTCCCTACTTCCTGCGGATGAATTAGAAAAAATATTGAATACGATTCACCAGAATTTCTCCGTCGAAAATGAGGCGGAAATTACGCTAGAAGCTAATCCTGAGGATTTAACCCCAAGCTATTTAAAAGCCATTAAAAGCTTAGGCATCAATCGGCTAAGTATTGGGATTCAATCCTTTCGAGAAGAAAATCTACGTTTCCTAAACCGGAATCACTCATCGGTGCAAGCGCTAACATGCATTTCCCAAGCCCAAGACATCGGAATTGACAACATTAGCATTGATTTAATCTATGGCATACCCGGCAATGACCTTCATAATCTAGCCATGGATATCCAAAAAGCTGTGGATACACAAGTCAATCATATTTCAGCATATAGTTTAACCATTGAACCGAAAACGGTTTTTGGCCAACAAAAGAAAAAGGGTGTTTTTAAAGAATTACCGGAGTCAATGCAATCACAAAAATTCTCATTCACTCGGAAATTATTAGCGGAGAAGGGCTTTGAAGCCTATGAAACATCGAATTTTGCTAAAAACGAACACTATTCGAAACATAATACAAGCTATTGGAATCAAGAATCCTATTTGGGAATTGGTCCTTCTGCGCACAGCTTTAACCAAAATTCCAGGCAATGGAATGTGGCTAAAAATGGCGTATATATGAAAGCAATTAACGAGCAATCCATCCCGGCGGAAATTGAAATTTTAACGGAGGCGAATAAAATCAATGAATACATGATGACCCGATTGAGAACTAAATGGGGAATTGAATGGTCAAAGATTGAACAAACATTTGCGCAATTGAATGCCAAAACACCTTTAGACTTAATCAAAAATTGGCAAAAAAACGATTGGGCTCATGTTTCCAATGGTCACTTAATTTTGACTGAAACAGGAGCTTTGATGGCTGATAAATTAGCTGCTGACCTTTTTATTGTTTGATTATTTTTTGTCGTAAATTTAAACTTAATTATTTTTAATAGCTTATGGCTAAGAGAGTCACTTTTAATAAGGATTTTAAATCAAAAACTGGGTCATCAAAGTTTGATAATGTGACAGACAATCCGCGCAAGAAAAATCAAAAATGGAGTTTTGGTTATTTTTTTAGAAAACTGGGGCTTTATCTGTTTTATGTATGGTTATCTACCATTTTTGCCATTGTATTATTAAAATTTGTGCCTATTTATTTTACACCTACTATGGCCAGTCGGAAGATCGACGCGATGTCGGAAGGAAAACCAAGTAAAATTTATAGCCAATGGACGCCATATTCGCAAATTTCCAAAAATTATCCATTAGCGATTCTAGCCTCTGAAGACCAATTGTTCCCTGAACATCATGGATTTGATTTTAAGTCGATGTGGGGCGCCGTTCAATCCAACATGAAAGGCAAGAAAATCAAAGGAGCTAGTACAATAAGCCAACAAGTCGCCAAAAATGTATTTTTATGGCAAGATAGAAGCTATATTCGAAAAGGGTTAGAAGTCTATTTCACGCTGATGATTGAGCTGGTTTGGGGAAAGAAACGCATCATGGAAGTGTATTTAAATGTGGCTGAAACAGGTAAAATGACTTTTGGCGTCGAATCAGCCAGCAGGCGTTTTTACAATCATTCAGCTGAAGAGGCCAGCACGACTGAAGCTGCCAGGCTTGCAGCATGTCTCCCAAATCCCATTCGTTTCTCGATTGAGAATCCGTCCAATTACATTAATAGAAGAACGTCTCAAATTAAAAGGCAGATGAGTGGGCTCGGCGGAAAAAAATTCCTTTATAAAATTGACTAAAGAAGCTCAATCATAGGATCCCAAAATACTTTTTGAAAATCAATAATTTGATCTTCCTGAATGACAATACCCTCAGATTCTAAGCGGTCCTGCATCACACCCTCCCCAAAAAAATTCTTTCCAGTCAAGACTCCATTGCGATTGACTACTCGATGAGCTGGAATTTCAGGATCCGTATGGGAAGCATTCATGGCCCAACCCACCATTCTAGCGCCCCCTTTCATCCCTAAATATGCGGCTATAGCTCCATAGGAACTTACTCGGCCATAGGGAATCAATTTTACTAAGGCATAAATATCATCGAACGCGTTCTGGTTTTTCATTTAATCGAGCTTTCGTTCGTCAATTTCCTTTTCCAATTCTGCGTACCAAGAAGTTCCAAATTTTCGAATCAGAGGATCTTTTAAAAACTTATAAATGGGTACTCCTAATTCTTTTCCATGGGAACAGGCGTCGGAACAGATTGTCCAACGATCATAATTTAAGGCTTGGTATTCCGCTAATTTCTGAATGCGAATCGGATATAAATGACAAGAAATAGGTTTTCTAAAATCCGTTTTGCCTGCAAAATAAGCCTGCTCGATGCCACATTTTAAATGTCCCTTATCATCATATAGCGCATATACACATTCCCTTCCCTCTATAATAGGAGTTGAAAAATCTCCATCGTCTTCTCTGATGTAATTACCTTGTTTGGCAATTTCCGCAAGACCATCGGCCGATAAAAACGGCTTTATATCTTCCTGAATTCGATCTAAAATAGCTAATTCTTCTTCTTCCAAAGGTGCACCCATATCTCCTTCCACACAACAAGCACCCTTACATTTAGCTAAATCACAGACAAAAAATTCATCTGCAACATCCTCACTTATGACTGTATCGTTAATTAAAATCATTCAATTCCTATTTTATTTCCCAAAGGTAAGAAATATCTAGGGGCAATAAAATCGGGTCATTGCCGTTTAATTAGATAATTTTGGTAATTTTGCAAACACAATATCCTGAAGAATTTGTATAGGATCATCCCACTTTTCTTGTTTCTAATTTCGATTTCTTTTTATGCAAATGCGTATAAAGATTTACCTGACACGATATCCATTGGAAATGTTAAGGTGATTATTCACGCTTCAGCCAAACCCATTTTTGATAAGGAATTTAATATGTTGGGGGCCAACAAACGCTACTCAACCGCTTTATTAGCCAAAATGCGGCTATATTTTCCATTAATTGAACCCATATTGAAAGAGGGTAACATCCCAGATGAATTCAAATATTTATGTGTTCAAGAAAGTAATTTAAATCCCAATGCCGTTTCCACTTCAGCTGCTGTTGGATATTGGCAATTTAAATTTGAAACGGCCATCGACGTAGGGATGAAGGTAGATAAACAAATAGACGAAAGAAGGCATATTATTGAATCAACGAAGGGAGCGGTCAACTATTTTACCCGAAATAACGGGGTGTTGAATAATTGGTTAAGCACCTTACTATCCTACAGAATGGGCTTAGGGACCTTGAAAAAGACAAATTACGCACAAGATTGGAAAGGGAAAACGGAAATAGAAGTCGACTCCTCAACGGATTGGTATTTGATTCGCTTCTTAGCCTATAAACATTTCTGGGAAGATAAATTACAAAATGAGCCCAACATTGAATTAGAAAATAGCATGGTCACCTTGCAAATGTCGGGTGGAAGAAATTTGTATGAATTATCGGATTCGCTTCAATTATCATACGACGATTTAAAAAAACACAATGCATGGATTTTAAAGGATTGGATTCCCAATGGCAAGATTTATACGCTCTACCATCCAAGCAATATCAAGACCTTTGTTTCTAGTACCCATAAGCCTTTTATTGAACCCATTGAAACTCAAATATTAACAGCATCTGTCGATTCGAGTAAACTCTATCAGCCGAGTCCAAACAAGAAATCGAAAAATGTGGCGATCATGTCAGACCAAATTGAGACACGTTTACATACTGTCGTTGCTGGAGAAACGCTTTCATCGATCTCGAGTAAATATGAAATGAAATTACCTGAGCTTCTTAAATTAAATGGATTTGACATGAAGACAATGATTATGTTAGGTCAAAAAGTAAAAGTGAAGCGTCTGGTTCCGATGTTAGAAGTTATATCCCAACAGTTAGATAAAAAGGCAAAAAATGCGCCTAAAAAAGAGAATAATATTGTGATTTTAGAAAAAGAAGAGCCGACGAGGACTATACACACAAGCGAAAAAGCCAATGGCTTTATCATAGCACCCGCAGATTCTAGAGAGATCAGTATAAAATCAGAATCTGAGCTAGTGAAAGTTGAGAGTAAAAGTAAATTAATTGAAAAACCGGAAGTCGACCTACAAGTAGAAACCTCCAATGCCTCTGAAATTAAGCACACCCTACATACCGTGCAAGCTGGAGAAACGCTATTTAGAATTTCGAAGACCTATTCGATTTCAACAGAAGATTTGATTAAATGGAATAGCTTGGGTAAAAACCTTAGCTTGAAAATTGGCCAAAAAATAAAGTTAATACCTTAATTATTTTTTTCTAAGGATCAATAATCCATCCCGAAGAGGAAGAAGCGTTTTTTCTACCCGAACATCATCCAGGCATTTTTGATTGAAATCCCGCAAGGCAACCGTTGATTTATCCTGGGCAGATGCATCGATTATTTTACCGCTCCACAACACATTATCGACAATAATGAGTCCACCCTTACGCACTTTATCAATCACCAAATCAAAATAAGCTGCATAATTTCTTTTGTCGGCATCAATAAAAACAAGATCTATGGGCCCATCAATTTTATTTAATTCATCTTTTGCGTCTGCGATTCGATAATCGATTTGGGAAGCATAAGGAGAGCGATTGAAAAATGAACGGGCAAATGTCTCCAATTCCTCGTTTATATCAATGGTGATGAGTTGGCCTTTTTCATCCAATCCTTCTGCTAAACACAAAGCGGAATAACCGGTATAAGTCCCAATTTCAAGAATAAGTTTGGGCTGTAAAATTTTAGAAATTAAAGATAAAAATCGGCCTTGTAAATGCCCTGAAAGCATTCTAGGTTGTAAGACCAAAGCATGTGTTTCACGATTCAATTCTTTTAATAAAGCGCTTTCAGGATCTGAAAATGATTGAGAATACGCTTCAATATTTGAATCGATAAATTCCATGAATTATTTGATCCCGGTGTAAAAGAAATCGAGTGAATTTTCAGGCTCGTTGGATAAAAAATAATCATCTACTTGAATGGAATTGACCAACGAGTTATTTTGATTTGACAATGAATTGCGGCTTAAGCGATTCGCTAAATCATAAGGAACCTGCAACCATGTTCTTGGAAGGCGATATTGTAAATTGAAAATATCAAATTTTGTAATGCGTTCCACCGACTTTTTATTCTCTTCGTAATATTTCATGACCTTATCATTGCCATGAATACCTTCAGTGATTACGGTGGAAAAATGCTTTTCCATTAAATTTTGTAAACCATCTGCATAATATTCACGCACATGCCATGGATTTCTTGTCAATGAGAACTTTTTATTAACCGTCG
This sequence comes from uncultured Cytophagaceae bacterium, assembly GCA_903933935.1. Taxonomy (GTDB): domain Bacteria; phylum Bacteroidota; class Bacteroidia; order Cytophagales; family Spirosomataceae; genus Aquirufa. The sequence goes on along the minus strand of CAIZMB010000127.1, from coordinate 22,491 downwards.
TTAAATACAATTTACCTCCTGGTTTTAATACTCGGGCTGCTTCGGCCAGAAAAAAGGAATCCGGTTCTATATGTTCGATCACCTGAAAAGTAATTACAAAATCAAAATGATTATCAGGCAAATCCTGAAGGGGTGGCAAAAACATGTCAATAAAAGTAAAATCAGGGTACTTTTGTCCCAATGATTCCATTAATTCTGTGTTTTTATCTACCCCTGTATAACCTGAAACTTTATCTGCTAAAACCCCTACTCCCCTACCTGTACCGCAACCGATTTCCAATACGTTGCCACTAATTAAATGACTAACATGTTGATATGGAAATAAAAGTCGCTGGTGAACGGGATTATCTGAAGCAATTTCAGATGAGGCTATTTCAGTAGTTTTGTACATATTCAATTAATTGAAGCGTAAAGTTAAGGATAATAAAAAAGATTTTAAGCGATATTTCATAATTTGCTACATGCAATTACAAATTGAAAATGTAAACCAAAATAACTTATTGCCCTGCGATGGTACGGTCAACTACCATCCCTTTGCTTTCTCAAAAGAAGAAATTGAATCGCACTTCCATGATTTATCCAATGAAATAATTTGGCAGCAAGATGTGGTCAAATTATTTGGCAAGACCTATATCACAGACCGAAAGGTGGCTTGGTATGCGGAAAAACCCTTCATATATCGTTATTCAGGCCAATCTAAGACCGCATTACCATTTTCATCTACATTGATTGACATTAAATCAAGGGTGGAAAAGATTACAGGTTGTGAATACAATGCATGTCTTTTAAATTATTACCACAATGGATCTGAAGGAATGGGTTGGCATAGTGATAATGAAAAAAGCATAACCCAGCATAGCAGCATCGCCTCCGTGAGCTTGGGTGCAATCAGGAAATTTCAATTTAAGCATAAAACCCATGGCCTTAAATTTGACCTAATTCTTGATTCTGGGAGCGTATTGGATATGCGAGGAGAGACACAGGAATTTTGGCTGCATGCCTTACCCAAAAGCAAAAAAGTCGTAGGAACTCGAATCAATTTAACCTTTAGAAAAATGGCTGATTCATGTGAAATTGGACAAGCATAAAAAATTATAAAAAATATTGCCGACCTTTGTCGGAAATTTCAGCAAACGACGTGTCAGAAGAAAACGAATCAAGACCCCCATTTAAAAGACCATTTAGGCATTTTACGACCCCTCAAACAGATAACAAAGAAATTGTATTTGGAATACAATCGGTGTTAGAAACCTTGAGATCAGGGAAAGAAATAGACCGCTTATTAGTCCAAAGAGAATTGGGTAACGCTGAAATATTAGATTTGGCCAAGGAAAAAGGAGTTCAAGTCCAAAAAGTTCCTTTAGAAAAGTTAAATCGAATCACAAGAAAAAATCACCAAGGGGCAATTGCATTTGTTTCGGCGATACACTACGCCAAATTAGAGAATGTCATAGCGACTACCTTTGAAAAAGGTCAAGTGCCTTTAGTTTTGATTTTAGACCGAATCACAGACGTTCGTAATTTTGGAGCCATTGCTAGAACGGCAGAATGTGCGGGCGTGCATGCGATTGTCATTCCAGCGCGTGGAGCGGCACAGATTAATGCAGATGCGATGAAAACTTCATCGGGCGCATTGAATTTTATTCCCGTTTGTAAAGAGGAAAATCTGATTCAAACCGTTGACTTCCTTCAAAATTCCGGATTGAAAGTTGTCTCTTGTACAGAAAAAACAAAAACATCGATCTACTCTTGTGACTTTACGGTGCCATTAGCCGTAATCTTAGGATCAGAAGAAGATGGAATTTCAGATGAATTAATTCGTAAATCGGATGAATTAGCTGCCATTCCTCAAAGTGGCCAAGTAGGTAGTTTAAATGTATCTGTTGCCACAGGAGTTGTTATTTTTGAAGCAACACGCCAGCGAGTTTAATCTTTTTATTTATTCTTTCGATTAAACGCGATTGATCAGATTTGCAGAAGCCTGAGCGGTAGGCAATAAAGTCACATCAGATAAATTGACATGTGCAGGTGCCATCACTATATATCTTAAAACTTCAGCGACATCCTTAGCTACAAGCGGCTCAAAACCCTTGTAGACCGCATCTGCCTTATCTACATCTCCTTTGAATCTTACAGCAGAAAACTCCGTATTGACTGCTCCAGGAGCTAAATTAGAAACTTTGATTCCAAAAGGATTTAGATCGATGCGCATGCCTTGGGATAAAACCTCAACAGCCGCCTTAGAAGCACAATAAACCGCGCCATTGGCATAAATTTGTTTTCCTGCAATCGATGAAATATTGATAATATGGCCGCTTTTACGGGCAATCATTAAAGGAATAACAGATTTAGACACATATAATAAGCCATTGACATTGCCATGCATCATCGCATCCCAATCGGCGACGTCACCATCTTGAATAGGTGAAAGTCCATGTGCATTTCCAGCATTATTAATTAAAACATCAATATTTTTCCAATCGTTTGATAAACTAGAAAAAGAGGATTGCACTTGGTCCAATTTGCGAACATCAAAAATCAAAATGGTAGAATCAACCGAAATTTCCTTTTGCAAAGCCTCCAATCGATCTTTTCTTCGCCCACATAAAATTAATTTATATCCATTTTCAGCTAAAACTAAAGCTGTTTCGCGTCCAATTCCTGAACTAGCACCTGTAATGCAAGCAATTTTTTCCATAACAAAATATTTTAACGAAGGTAATGTCTAAATTTGTAAAATAATATCAATTCTATGAATTACCTGATTGTTGGCCTAGGAAACATAGGCCCAGAATATCTTTTTACACGGCATAACATAGGGTTCATGGCTGTCGACTATTTAGCCAGACAAAAGGATATTAAATTTTCAACGGACCGCCTCGGTTCCATCACGTCATATAAACTGAAAGGAAAGACCATTTATTTATTGAAGCCTAACACGTATATGAATCTAAGTGGGAAATCGGTTCTCTACTGGTGCCAACAATTAAAAATAGAAATTGACAGATTACTGATCGTCCTAGACGATATCGCTTTGCCTTTTGAAACCATTCGACTTAAACCCAAAGGATCTAATGGAGGACATAATGGATTAAAAAGTATAGAAGCCTCACTTAGCACAACTGAATATGGAAGATTGCGCATGGGTATTGGTAGTGATTTTCCGAAAGGAAGACAGGCTGATTATGTATTAGGTAACTTCGAAACCAAGGAATTAGACCAAATTTCATTCGTATTAGACCGCAGCTCTGAAATAATCGAGGGATTTTGCTTGGAAGGAATCCAACAAACAATGAATAAATTTAACCAATAGTTGTATTATTTGAAGAATTATTGATTTATTTTAATTTTTTAATATTAGAATTATTCAAAACAATTGATAAATTTAACAAAATTTAATTTGGTTAAATTAGGTTTAACGTCAATAATATACTGAATTTGTCATAAATTTTAGAATATACATATTTACTACTCTGAAAATTGTCTAAAATAAAGTTTTGCAATATTAAAAAAATGCAATAAATTTGTATTGTTGATTTAGTTAATAAATATAACAAAACAAATGAATAGTAAAATAACAGTGATTAGCGTCCTACTAGGTTTAGGATTCATCAACCCAACAGTACAAGCAAGCGGTTTGACAGGAAAAGGTGCAAATGCCATCGTGTCATCAAAGAGGGAAACTCTTTCAGAAGTAATTCAAACATTAATATTAAAAGAAAATTCAGGAACAAAGACTTCGTCAGCGAGCCTAACTATTTCAATATTAGAGGATTATCAAAAAAATAATCAAAATTATCTTAAAGTAACAAAAGAAGAAAAAGCCATTTTTAATGCAACGATCAAAACTATTATTTCTCAAGTAGATAATATTTCAGATGTCAGCACGTTAACTTGGATAAAAGAAATAGGCAGAGCAGCCAATGCAATTAATGTCGTTTGGGCTGTAGTAGAAGAAGAAAAAAGTATTGAAGTTTCGGCAAACAATTTGCCAGAGACACAACCAGATACAGTTGTCATTTTCTAATTTAGATTGTAAGTAGTTTTCATAGTTAAATAGGTTTAGAGGTATTCAGAAAAGGTGTTGTTTTTAACGACACCTTTTTATTTTTTTTGCACTAAACTTATATTTTTTCCATAAAATAGCTATATTCGTATAAATTTTCATAGTTAAATAGGTTTAGAGGTTACATAAATAAGGCCAGAAGTCTCTTCTGGCCTTATTTTTATTTATTAAATGGCGTAAACATTAATTTACTGTAGCACCATTCCATATTTTTTTATCGGGCTGTACAAAAGAAAGTGACCCATCCGCATCCTCAGCCATCAAAATCATCCCTTCACTTTCCAAACCCATCATTTTCCGAGGCGCTAAGTTGGCCAAGAAACTAACCTGCTTTCCAATGACCTCTTCAGGCTTAAAATACTCAGCGATTCCGCTGAGAATAGTGCGCTCTTTGACCCCATCATTCACCGTAAGCTTCAGTAGTTTTTTACTCTTATCCATTTTTTCAGCGGCAACAATTTCACCAATCCGAATATCCATTTTGGCAAAGTCATCAAATTCAATGGTTTCCTTACCTGGCGAAACTGTTTTAGAGGCTAATTCCATAAGATTTTTGGTATTATTTAATTTATCTATTTGAACTTGGATCACATCATCCTCAATTTTATCAAATAACAAACCTGGATTTTTCAATGTTCGACCTGCAGGAATAATTTCAAAATCTCCAATATGCGTCCAAGAATAATCAGACATTCCAAGAGCTTCTCTCAATCTAGAGGATGTAAATGGAATAAAGGGTTCCAGGGCAATCGCTGACTGTGCGACCAACTGGACCGCAAAATTCAAAATAGAACCTGCTTTTTCTCGATCCTCCTTAATCACCTTCCAAGGTTCTGTCTCAGCCAAGTATTTATTCCCAAGCCTTGCAATTTCCATAGCGATCACCAAGGCATCCCTAAACTTAAATGCGGCTAAAGCAGCGTCTAATTTGGCCGGAATATCCTTCAATGCGATCATCAAATCTGACTCTAAACTTGATTCTGTAGATTTAATGGGCACTTGTGAATCGAAATTTTTATCAATCAACACAAAAGCCCTATTCACAAAATTGCCTAAGATGGCTACCAATTCCGAATTATTTTTGGTCTGAAAATCAGCCCAAGTAAAGTCTGAATCTTTTGTTTCAGGACTTAAGGAAGTCAAGGCATAGCGTAAAACATCCTGTTTTCCTGGAAAGTCTTGCAAATATTCATGCAACCAAACAGCCCAATTTCGTGAAGTAGAAATTTTATCCCCCTCCAAATTCATAAACTCATTGGCAGGCACTTGGTCCGCCAACTGAAATTCCCCGTGTGCCATGCACATAGCGGGAAAAATCAAACAATGAAAAACGATATTGTCTTTGCCTATAAAATGAACAATTTGACTGTCCTTAGCCTTCCAATATTTCTCCCAATCAGGTGTCAACTGAGTAGTCATCGACATATAACCAATAGGGGCATCAAACCAAACATATAGCACCTTTCCTTCCGTATCGGGCAAAGGAATAGGCACCCCCCAATTCAAATCTCGGGTCATGGCACGCGGCCTGAGGCCTTCCTGTAACCATGATTTCACTTGGCCCAGCACATTTGGCTTCCATTCTGGATGCGAATCAATGTATTTTGTTAACTCGCCTTGCCACTGATCTAACGGCAAAAACCAATTCTTTGTAGGTTTTAAAACAGGTGAAGCCCCACTCAACATTGATTTGGGATTCAATAGCTCATTAGGAGATAAGGTAGTCCCACATTTCTCACATTGATCCCCATATGCTCCCGCTTGCTTACATGAAGGACAATCCCCCGTAATATAGCGGTCAGCTAAAAATTGATTTGCCGACTCATCAAAATATTGCATCGTCGTCTCCTCTACAAATTTCCCCTCTTCATATAGCTTCAAAAAGAAATCTTGAGAAAATTGATGATGTACAGGATCCGAAGTCCTTCCATAAAAATCGAACGATATTCCAAAATCCTTAAAAGAAGATTTAATTTCTTTATGGTAATAGTCAACCACCTCTTGAGGCGTTTTACCCTCCTTTTGTGCTTTAATTGTAATAGGAACTCCGTGCTCATCCGTCCCAGAAACAAAAATAACATCCTTCTTTTGTAAACGTAAAAAACGGACATAAATGTCTGCAGGTAAATAACAACCGGCTAAATGACCAATATGAATAGGACCATTCGCATAAATTAAAGCCGCCGTTACCGTAGTCCGTGAAAATGTAGACATATCTTAAAATTCAATTAAAAGACAAAAATAAGTAAAAAATCATCAACCCATCGATAAAATATGTAATCAAAATATCACACAATGACTTGCAATTCAAAAAAAATAAAATTATCTTTGCATTCCAATTTTAATACAAAAGAGAACATACATGTTAATTATTTCAATTAAAGAGAACGAGTCCATTGATAAAGCTTTAAAGCGTTTCAAAAAGAAATTTGAAAAAACAGGTGTCGTGAAAGAACTTCGTAGAAGATCTGCATTTGAAAAACCATCAATCGCTCGACGTACTGAACTTATTCGTGCGGCTTACAAGCAGACTACATACGGGAATATAAACAACTAATTCCTACCAAATATTTAAAGAATTGACTACTTTCGGGCTATGAATCGAGAGTTAGTCAATTTTTTTTTGGTACATCTCAAAGTAGAAAGAAGACTAAGCATTCATACGGTCACTGCGTATGAAAATGACCTCAAGCAATTTCTTGCATTTATCGGAATTGAGGTTGACATTACAGAAATCAGATCGGATTTAATTAGAAGTTGGCTCATACAATTATCTGATGATACCATTCAAAACCGTAGCATCAATCGTAAATTAGCGACTTTAAGAACTTTTTTTAAATTTTTATTACGTCGGGGTGACCGAAAAGACAACCCGATGACCACGATAAAAATGATTAAAACAAAGAAAAAATTACCGCAATTTCTTCGAGAATCTGAAATAGAACCTTTGTTTAATGCCCCCATTGACATAAACTCGTTTGAAGATTTGCGCGATCAGTTGATTTTGTACTTGCTTTATGGAACGGGAATCCGGTTGGCAGAATTAATTTCCTTAAAACGAGTACAGATTAATTTACAATCAGGGAAGATCCGAGTCAACGGAAAAAGAAATAAAGAGCGAATCATTCCCATCCCAAAACTCATTGAGGTCCTAATTGAAAATTACTTGAAAGCCTGTCCTCATACACATGAAAATTTATTGCTAACCGACAAGGGAGAAACACTTTATCCGGTATTTGTTCAGAGGCTCGTCAAAAAACAATTGAGTCGCATAAGCACCTTAGAAAAGCTATCACCCCATATTTTACGCCATACCTATGCCACACATTTGTTGAACCGTGGGGCAGATTTAAACGCCATTAAAGAGCTATTGGGACACGCTAATTTAGCTGCAACCCAAGTATACACGCATAATTCAATGGAAAAAATCAAGGAAATTTACTCACAAGCACATCCTAAAGCTTAATTAGGAAGAATCACAGGACCTGCTTGATTAATTTGAGATACATACGTTTCTGAGCCAATACCTAATTTGGCAAATTCTGCTGCCATGTTTTCGGCTACTTTTTGAGCCACTTCCTCCCCTTTTGAAAGCGCAAATAAAGACGGACCAGAGCCTGAAATCGAGCAACCTAAAGCGCCTGCCTGCAATGCTGCCAATTTCACTTCTTTGAAAGCGGGAATTAAAATAGCACGAGAGGGTTCAATAATCACATCTACTAAAGAGCGACCAATTAACTCATAATCAGGTAATAATAAACCAGCGACCAAACCTGCTACATTTCCCATCTGAGTAATGGCGGTCGACAAGAAAATTTCTTTATTCAAAATACCTCTTGCATCCTTTGTATTCACCTCAATCTGCGGGTGAACAATGCTAGCATATAAATCGTTTGGCGTAGGTATTTGAATAATATCTAAGGGCTCATAACTGCGTATAATCACAAAGCCCCCTAATAAACTGGGCCCCACATTGTCTGCATGGGCTGATCCACAGGCTACTCGTTCCCCCTCCATCGCAAAAGGAAGTAAATCTTTTTGTGCCAAAGGACGCCCCATTAATTCATTTGCGGCAAAAACTCCTGCCACAGCAGATGCGGCAGAAGAACCCAAACCTGATCCCAAAGGCATATCTTTATGCAAAGACAGTGAAAAACCTTGTTCGGGCTTACCGATAAATTCAAGGAACTTTTGAATGGCTATGCCAGCCGTATTTTTTGAAACTTCCTTAGGCAACCGGCCCTCATCACCCGTAATTTCGATTATTTCAATACCAGGAGAATCCTTTTTAACCAAGACTACTTCGTCACCAGGATTATTTACTGCAAAACCAAAAATATCAAATCCACATGCCACATTGGCCACAGTAGCAGGAGCGTAAATACGTATTTTTTCCATATTTATCCTAAATAACTACCTAATGAAACGATATCGGCAAATACACCTGAAGCCGTAACTTCCGCCCCTGCACCTGGCCCCTTAATGACTAAAGGCCTATCGTGATATCTTTTAGTTGTAAATGCAATCACATTATCAGCACCATCCATTTGATAAAAAGGATGCGAAGAATCCACTTCCTTTAACCCTATAGTGATTTTCTGATCTTCTAAAGTAGCGATATATCGTAAAACATGGCCATTTGCATGTGCTTGATTAACTAGATTTTCAAAGTATGCATTCTGATTTTTTAACTCGGCGAAAAATGCGTCAACTGTTGGCGCCATTTCGCAAGAACTTGGAATAATAGGCGAAATGGTAATATCTGAAAACTCCAATTTCAAACCGATTTCCCTACTTAAAATCAATATTTTTCTAGCCACATCCATCCCACTCAAATCTTCACGAGGATCGGGTTCTGTGTATCCCTTTCTCTTTGCTTCCAATAAAACATCCGCAAAGGATTTACCCGGAACAAATAAATTAAATAAATAAGATAAGGTTCCAGACAAGATACCCTCTATTTTTTCAAAACGATCACCCGATGAAATTAATCCTTGCAAGGTATTGATCACAGGCAAACCTGCGCCCACATTAGTTTCATATAAAAACTTAACTCCTTTAGCTAAAGCGGTTTGATGCAATTCCGCATAAAGCTCATATGGACCCGAATTAGCAACTTTATTTGGCGTCACAACGGATACATTGGCATGAAATAAACCTAAATAAAATTGGTAAATATCTTTATTCGCCGTGCAGTCTGCGAAAATTGAGTTAGGTAAATTTAATTGCTTTATATCAGCTACAAATGCATTTAAATCATTTTCAGAACCCTTTGAATCTAATATTTGAATGGCCTTTTCAAGATCAATTCCTGATTCATCGATGTATTGCATTCGGCTGTTGGCCAGACCGACCAACTTAATTTTCAATCCTTTATACTTAGCCAAATAGCGCTCTTGACCTATTAATTGGGACAATAATGTCTTGCCAATCAAGCCAGTGCCGACTAAAAAAAGATGTAAAGTCTTGATCTGAGAAAAGAAAAAAGTCTCATGAATCACATTTAATGCTTTCGACAAATCCTTTTGTTCAATGACGACCGAAATATTTAGTTCGGATGAACCCTGTGCCGTCGCCACGATATTAATCCCATTCTTGCCTAACACCGAAAATAATTTCCCACTCACACCCGTATGCTTCCTCATTCCCTCTCCTACTACAGCAATGACAGATAAATCTTTTTGTATGTCAATTCCTTCAATATCACCTGACTCAATCTCTGCAGAAAACTCTCGGTGCAAGATCGTTTTCACCTTATCTGAAACCTGAGGCTCTATAGCAAAACAAATGGAATGCTCAGACGACGCTTGAGATATCAGAATGACTGAGATTTTTTCTCTTGCTAAAACGGTAAATAATTTAGCTGAAACTCCAGCAACACCGATCATCCCAGAACCTTGTAAATTAACAAGAGACAAATGGTCAATCGAACTTATTCCCGTAATAATATAGGGACTTAAAGTAGACTCCTTACTAATAACAGTTCCCTTAAAAGTAGTATTAAATGTGTTTAACACACGAATAGGTATGTTTTTAGCAAATGCAGGTTGTAAAGAGGGGGGATAAATAACTTTCGCCCCAAAATGAGTTAATTCCATCGCTTCTGCATACGAAATTGAAGGAATCGTGAAGGCTGCAGATACCTTGCGAGGATCTGCGGTCATCATTCCATCTACATCCGTCCATATTTCAATCTCCTTGACATCTAATGCAGAACCAAAAACAGAAGCTGTATAATCTGAACCTCCCCGACCTAAAGTAGTCGTGTCACCATCCACATCAGAACCAATGAAACCCGTTATTAAACATATTTTATCTGAATTATCCTCGAAATAAGAGTGAATTAATGGATTTGTTTGTGAAAATAAAACCTCAGATTTACCAAAATTTCGGTTGGTTTTTACTAACAATCTAGCGTCCACATATGCAACGGGCAAACCTTTTTGCTGCAAAACCGAAAAGATCAATTGGGTCGATAAGCGTTCCCCAAAACTCACTAACAAATCAGAAGTCTTGGGAGAAATTTCTTTAATTAAACTTATTCCTTTTAAAACATCGCGCAATTCATTGATTAATGTACGAATTTGAGCAATCACTTGGGATTGACCTGTAACCGGAATAAAGTGCTTGATAATCTCAAAATGACGATTTTCAATTTCTTCAATGATGGAATTATCTGTATTTTTTCTTTTGGAAGCTAGGTTTCCCGCTTCTAATAATTGATTTGTCACACCACTCATGGCGGAGAAAACCACTGCAAATTTAGTTTGAGCCTTAAAATTCGATTCGATGATCGAAATAACAGATTGAATACTGACTACACTACCACAACTCGTACCCCCAAATTTTAAAATCTTTTCCATCAAATAAGAAAACAAAATGACTCTTATCTCTACAAACAGATAAGAAAGTGAGCAAATATACAATATTAGGCTGTATTTTTGCCTATCACTTGATGACCTTTATGTTTTCTTTTGGTACTTTTCTTGAAATTATCTGAAAGCACTGAAATATTACCATCCACTTCAAACATCGCTAGATTAACCAGCTCAACACTTTCAACTCCATGTTCACGGACCACAGCGTTTAGTTGGTCTACCGAAATTTGCGCATTTTTCAGGCCGTCCAATTTAACTTCCCCTTGATAGATTAACATAATCGGCTCCCCTTCGATAACCTTGGAAAATTCTTTGCTAAACAAGGATATCTTTTTGAAAATAAAATTCATCAGAAAAAGTGAAAATGCTGCTACTAATCCACCCTCTAAAGACGAATCAGTCCCTACCATGGCATTTTGAACTGAATTAGAGATCAACAAAATGAAAACTAAATCAATAATCGACAATTGCGCAAACTCTTTCTTTCCAAAAACACGAATAGCCGCCACGATGAACACGTAAACGGCTATTGATTTTAGGGCTATATTCAAGTAGCCTTCCATACGTTTTATTTTTTCTTCTCTGCTGCCATCACCATCGATAGGTTATTCTTGGCAGCTAAATCATATACGTCAGTCAAATCCTGTACGGTACGGGTTTTATCAATTGAAATAATCAATGAGGTAGCTTTCTTCGTTTGTAAAATAACTTTTAATGCAGAATCCACCTGTTCAATGGCAATACCAGTAGCATTCCCATCCAAATAAAAAGCATTATTGGCATCCACCGACAAACGAATCGACTCCACTACCGGTGGGGTAACTTTAGTAGAATCAGCCTTTGGAAGCAGCAAACGAATAGCATCCGGAGAAGCTAAAGTTGATATCATTAAAAAAAACATCAATAAGAAAAACAAAATGTCCGCTAATGCACCTGTCTCAACCTCGGATGCTTCTCTTTCGCGCTTTCTAAAATTCATACAATTATTTTTTATTAGCTGGCTTATGCAATAAATCAATAAAATCCATTGCTACAATTTCCATCTTATTAATACTGCGATCAATCATGGTCATTAATAACGTATATAATACATAGGCAATGATACCCACAATTAAACCAGAAGCAGAAGTAACCATTTTTTCATAGATACCTGAAGCGATCGTCGAGATTTCAATTTTGTTTGAGGTTGATATATTATGAAACGTACGAATCATCCCCGTAACTGTTCCCAAGAATCCAAACATCGGTGCAATACGAGCAATCGAACTCAAAATACCTAAGTTCTTTTCCATATTGTAAATTTCCAACTTAGCTTTATTCTCAATCGCGCTTTCAATCTCACGGATAGGAGAACCCAAACGACCTAATCCACGCTCTAACATATTGGCTATTGGGAATTTAGAATTCTTGCAATAGGTAACGGCTGCTTGAATATTACCGGCCAATAAAAGTTCATTGATATTATGAAGAAAATTCTCGTCTATTTTAGTCGTCTTTCTGATATATAAATACCTTTCAATAAATAAAAAGATAGCAGCACTGAACAAGAACAAGATTGGATACATGACATATCCTCCTTTTTCCAATAAACTTAAAATGGTGAATTCCTCTTGAGCGGTTGCTTGTAACAGAATTAAATTAAGTATCGATGACATAAATATTTGTTGAAAAATTTAATAACACTTTATAACCTTAAAGATTATCATTTTAATTGTTTTTTTCAAAAAAAACGAGATCTTTTTAGCTTTATTTATTCTGAAGAAACCAATAGCCCTCTTTTAAACTATAAGAAGACACCCACATATTTTCAATGGCTAATTCCTTCAAAACAGTGGCTATCAAAACATTAGCATATGGTAATATCCCTGCCCGAAAAGCTTTCATCCCCTTGATTGTTTGTCGGCCTACAAAATCAGTTTCTTCTACCGCTTTTTTCTGTTGGTAAAATTGCGTTACAACCAATTTAGAAGCGGGAGGAATAACATGAGTCGGCATATCTGCATTAGCTAAATCCCAAATAGTTTCAAAGGCTCCTGCAGCACCGATTAAAACGCTAGGTTTATGTTCCTCACAGGCCATAAATAAAGGTTTCATATGCGCTAAAATATAAGCTTGCATTTCACCTAATTTAGATAAATGAAATTGTCCATCTTGCTGAAATAAGGACAAAAGGCGTAAACCACCTAGCTCCAAGCTAATTTTGAATCGTATTTTTCTTCCTTCAAATAAGATAAATTCCACACTTCCACCGCCAATATCCATGACTAAACTAATAGGATTCCAAGGCTGTGGCAATGAATGATAAATTCCATGGTAAATTAAATCCGCTTCTTCAATCCCAGAAATTACCTGAATTTTAATGCCTAATCGATCATTTACTTCATCGACAAATTGTTGCGTATTAGAAGCCCTTCGTAAAATACTCGTGCCTATGGCATGAATTCGGTTATTTTCACAACCACGAGAAACAGCCACATCTTTAAATTCTGTTAAGGCAATTAATGCCCGCTCCATCGCATCATTTTGTAAAATTCCAGTTTCCATGGCTCCTAAGCCCAACTGCACCGGTCGCTGCAATTGGCAAATTATCTGTATGGGTTCAGAAATATTTCCTCGGGTAGCCACTAAAAGCTGGAAGGTATTTGTACCTAAATCGATGATTGCAGTTGGCTGTGGCATTAATTAAAATTTTGGAACAAATTTAGGTTGAAATACTGTTTAAAAATTAAAAATAATTGCTTTAATTTAGTAAAAAATTATCTCGTCTAACCTCCAATAATACTTTATGCTGGATCCCGAATTCGATGAAAACAGAGAAGATATCAATTCTTCCGTTCAAAGATTTGAAAAGATGTTAAATAATCAGGAGGATTCTTTCTTCGACATAGACACGTTAGAGCAAATTGCGGATCATTATTTTATGCAATCCAAGTTTGATGAAGCCTTAAAAGCATGTGATTTAGGGCTTACCCATTTTCCATATACACTCGAATTAATTATTTTAAAGGCACAAGTTTTAGGAGAAATTCAAAAACCGGAAGATGCCATGGAAATCATTGAAAATGCGATTCTATTGTTTCCCACAGATATCGAACTCATTTTGGTTAAAGGATCTTTATTGAGCCAAATGGGCCAACATGAAGCTTCCGTTAATCTATTTTTAGAAGCGCTGGAGGCGTACGAAGAAAAAGATGAAGTGTACTTCAGATTAGGTTTAAGTTACGTGGCCTGGTTCAAACCCCGCGAGGCGGTTGACATGTTCAAGAAATCCCTTGAATATAACCCTGAAAATGAAAATGCCTTAGTCGAATTAGCCAACGCCCTTGATGAAATAGGTAAAATAGACGAGAGCATTCCGTTTTATAAAAACTTTATTGATCAAGATCCTTTCTCATATACTGCTTGGTATAATTTAGGCATCGCCTATTCTAAACTCAAGCAATTTGAAAAGGCAATTGACGCCTACCAATATTCTTTAGCCATTGAACCTACTTTTGGTTCATCTTTGTTCAATTTAGGAAATACCTACATGAACTTAAAAGACTACGTAAAAGCTGAAGAATCCTACACACAATGCCTTACTTGTGACGATCCTAACCCCGAATTATTTTGCTGCTTAGGAGCAAGCTTAGAAAGACAAAAGAAATTTGACGCTGCATTATCATATTATAAAGATGCGGTAAAACTTGATCCGCTTTGGGACGAAGGATATTATGGATTAGCGGTTTGTTTAACCGAGATGGACAAATGGTTTGAATCCTTGCATTTTTTGAAAAAAGCGATCAAATTAAACGAATCTAATCCATTGTATTGGACCGGGTTAGCGGATGTAGAGGCCTATTTAGGAAATACCGTTTCGGCAGATGAAGCTTATCAAAAGTCCATTGAGTTAGATTCCTTCTTTGCCCCTACCTGGGTTAAATGGGCCCAATTACACTACGACCTCGAAGATTTTGAAAAGTCAGCTGACATCATGTTATCTGCGATTGACGAATTACCTGAAGAAGCCGATTTCTATTATCGATCCGCTATTTTCTTAATCAAAGCTGGCCAATTTAAAGAAGCATTTCACTTTTTAGAATCGGGACTTATCTTGGACTATGACCAACACATCATCATGTTTGAATATTTCCCTAACCTAGAAACACAAAAAGCGATCTTTAAATTGATCCAACAATACAAAAAATAAATCCTATCGTGGATTTATTTATCCACCCATCCTAAAAAAAATATTTCAATTATATTTTTAGGTAATTTAATTTTTGAAATTTAAATCAACATTCAATTAACACCATGAAAAGAATAATCCTCGCGGGACTCCTTTTAGTTAGTTCAACTGCCACACTAATAGCCCAACAAAAACCCGCTGCCAATAAAACGGCTGCAAAACAATCAGCAACAGCACCATCAGCTTCCTTGCCTATCCCAGAAAAAGTAACCTCAGCAGAAGGAATTACTGAATACAAATTAGCCAATGGACTAAAGGTTCTATTATTCCCAGATCCATCTAAACAAACGATCACCGTGAACATTACCTATTTAGTAGGTTCGCGCCACGAAGGCTATGGAGAAACAGGAATGTCCCACTTATTAGAACATATGGTTTTCAAAGGGACCAAAGAAAAACATAAGGAAGTCGCCAAAGAAATTTCTGATCATGGCGCTCAGTTTAATGGAACTACTTGGTTAGATCGTACGAATTACTTCGAAACTTTTGCCGCCACAGATGAAAATTTAGATTGGGCACTGGATATGGAAGCCGATCGTATGATCAATTCACGCATTGCAAAAAGCGAATTAGAAACGGAAATGACAGTTGTTCGAAATGAATTTGAACGCGGTGAAAACGATCCAGGAAGCGTATTAATGGAACGCATCGTTTCGACCGCATTTTTGTGGCATAACTATGGTAACTCAACCATTGGAGCCCGATCTGATATTGAAAAAGTGCCTATTGAGAATCTACAAGCGTATTACCGTAAGTATTACCAACCAGATAATGCCGTATTATTGATCGCAGGAAAATTTGATCCTATCAAAACTTTGCAATTAGTTAACCAAAAATTTGGTGTAATTCCACGTCCCACACGTGAACTTACAAAAACGTTTACTGCAGAACCTACCCAAGATGGCGAAAGAGAAGTAACATTAAAGCGCGTAGGAGATGTTCAGGTCGTAGGTATGGCTTATCATATCCCATCCGGTTTACATCCAGATTACATAGCTGTGGATGTCATGGCAGATTTATTAACGGATGCACCATCAGGTCGTTTATATAAAGCCTTGATTGACACCAAAAAGGCATCGAGTCAGTTTGGAATGACATTCCAATTAAAAGAACCTGGGCTCGTTTACTTTGCAGCTGAGGTTTTAAAAGAAAAATCATTAGATTCAGTGAAAAAAATCATGATTGAAACCATTGAAAATTTTGCAAAAACACCCCCTACTAAAGAGGAAGTTGATCGCATAAAAACCAAAGGAATCAAGAACATTGAATTACTTTTAAATAATGCTCAACGCGTAGGTATAGGCATGTCAGAGTATATTGCTCAAGGTGACTGGCGTTTATTGTTTCATACTAGAAACCAATTGGAAAAAATTACTCCAGCCGACATCCAACGAGTTGCAGCAGCCTACTTTAAATCTTCAAATCGTACTTCAGGTACTTTCTACCCAACGGATAAGCTCGAAAGAGCTGAAATTCCAGAGGCCAAAGATGTGACAGAAATCTTAAAAGACTTCAAAGGAAAAGCTGCTGTTTCAGAAGGAGAAGCCTTTGATACCTCGCCAAGCAATATTGATTCAAGGACTAAAGTAGAAAATATAGCTGGGATCAAATTAGCTCTTTTAGCTAAAAAAACGAGAGGGAATTCAGTCTACGCTAAAATGACACTACGTTTTGGAGATGAAAAGTCATTATTAGGAACGGTAACTGCCGCTGATTTAGCAGCAGATATGTTGACAAAAGGAACGGCCAAGCATACACGCCAACAATTTCAAGATGAATTGGATAAATTAAAAGCACGAGTTTCTATTTCGGGTGGACCTACTCAGGCCAACGTATCTATCGAGACGACAAGAGATAATTTAGTTCCAGCACTTAAATTAGTGGCGGAAGCATTAAAGCAACCCATTTTTCCAGCAGATGAATTTGAGAAGTTAAAACAAGAGAATTTAACTCAAATTGAATCGCAAAAAAGTGAGCCTACAGCTAAAGCTAGTGAAGCTTTAGGCCAATTAAGAAGTGGACATTATCCTAAAAACGACATACGTTACCAACCAACGATGGCAGAACAGACGACTAATTATTCAGCTGCCAAGTTAGAACAGTCCATTGCATTCTACAAAGGCTTTTATGGAGCTTCAAATGCTACATTTTCTGCCGTTGGAGATTTCGATGAGGCCGAGTTAAAAGCCACCATCAAAGCTGAATTTGCTGATTGGAAGTCGCCTAAGCCATTTACCAGAGTACCTGAAATTTTCAAAGATATCAAGGGTCAGGTAAAGTCTATCGAAACGCCAGATAAAGCAAATGCATTCTTTTTAGCGTACCAACCCATTAAAATATCGGATAATGACCCGGATTTTGCTGCTTTAGAATTAAGCAATTACATGCTCGGTGGTGGATCAGGATTAAGCTCTCGATTGATGAATCGTATTCGCCAAAAAGAAGGTTTATCTTATGGCGTAGGTTCTCAATTTGCGGCAAGTCCGTTAGATCAATCAGGTGCATTTGTAGGCTATGCGATTTATGCGCCAGAAAATTTGGCCAAATTAGAAGCTGCCTTTAAAGAAGAAATCGAAAAAGTGTTAAAGGAAGGTTTTACGCAAAAAGAAATCGACGAAGCTAAAAAATCATGGATTCAAGCAAGAGCAGTAGGTCGTTCACAAGACGGCGGACTAAGCGCTACTTTAAACTCCAATTTATATTTGAACCGCAACATGAAATGGGCGGATGATTTAGAAAATAAAGTAAAGAGCTTAACTCCAGAGCAAATTTTACAAGCTTCCAGAAAGTCAATTGACTTACAGAAAATGTCATTTGTGAAAGCAGGTGATTACGAAGGTGCTGCTAAAAAGATGGCAGAAAAAGCTAAAAATGCAACATCTGAATCAGGTGCGGTAGGCGGAGCGCCGAAGCAATAGTTTAAAATTGAACAAAAAAAAGGAGCTAGCAGATCGCTAGCTCCTTTTTTTTCTAAAATTTTTAGCAAAACTCTTCGAAAACACCTTCTAAATGTCCTGCGATCATTTCAGCTGAACGGCCTTCGATGTGATGACGTTCTACAAAATGCACCAATTCCCCATCCTTAAATAAAGCGATGGAAGGCGAAGATGGAGGATAAGGCAATGTATACTCTCGTGCTTTTTGAGTGGCTTCTTGGTCTACGCCAGCAAAAACAGTCACTAAATTTGTAGGCTTTTTTGCAGAAGCAGCAACCGCCTCTTTTACACCTGGTCTCGCTGTTCTAGCAGAACAACCACATACCGAATTGATAAACAATAAAGTAGTTCCTGGCTGTGCCATCGTATCTTCCACCTCAGAAGCAGAACTTAACTCTTTGAAACCACCTTCGACAATATCCATCCTCATGGGATGTACTAAATGTTCTGGATACATATTTTTATATTTATTTTTTTTTAAAATTTACTTACATAAAACCTAATTCCAACTTGGCCACCTCTGACATCATATCTTGTGCATATGGAGGGTCAAAAGTTAGCTCAACCGAAACCTCAGCAATCCCTTCTATTTCTCTAACCGCCTTTTCTATATCCACAGGAATACTTTCCGCAGATGGACACGATGGGGAAGTTAAGGTCATTAAGATGTATACGTTGTTGACCGGAAATATTTTCACTTCGTATATCAGACCTAATTCATATACGTCAACAGGTATTTCTGGATCGTAGACGGTTTTAATCGCCTTGATCACTTTTTCCTTAAGTTCAACCTCCGTCATTTGTAAAGATGTCGTCGTTTTCTCTTCCATATTTTTTTTACTTCGCTGAAAAGGCCAAAGCATAATTTTTCATTTGTTTTACCATCGATAACAAACCATTTGAACGCGTTTGCGCTAGATGTTGGCTCATACCGAATTGATCAATAAAATATAAATCCGCCTTCATAATTTCCTCCGCAGTATGATTGGATAATACTCGAATCAACATACTGATCAAGCCTTTAACAATCACAGCCTCTGAATCGGCTTCAAAAACGATTTGATCTCCTTGCTTTTCAGCGTGCAACCAAACTCGGCTTTGACAACCCTTAATGACATTTTCCTCCGTCTTTAAGTCGTCAGATAAACTAGGCAACTTTTTACCTAGGTCAATCAAATACTCATATTTATCAGCCCAGTCATCAAATAAACCAAACTCCTCGATCAACTCTTCTTGGGTTTCTTGTATGCTTTGAGCCATTATTGTAACATGTTAATCGACCTACGTAAGGCTTTCACAAATAAATCTATTTCTTCAAATGTGTTATAAAACGCAAATGATGCCCGGCAAGTTCCCGGCAATTCAAAACGCTTCATAAGTGGTTGGACACAATGATGTCCTGTTCGAATCGCTATGCCAAATTTATCCAATAACACACCTAGGTCTTGTGGATGTATTCCATCCATCACAAAACTAATTACAGCAATTTTTTCAGGTGCCGTTCCAATAATTCTTAAACCAGGTATGGTACTCAATTGTTCAGTCGCATAGGCTAAAAGCGCTAATTCTTGCGTAAATAATGCTTCTTTTGACAAAGCGTTAACATAATCAATCGCAGCTGAAAAGGCAATTACATCTGCAATATTAGGTGTACCCGCCTCAAATTTATAGGGCAATTCATTGTAAGTCGTTCCATCAAAAGAAACTTCTTTAATCATTTCACCCCCACCTTGATACGGCGGCATGGATTCTAACAGTTCACGCTTTCCATACAAAACGCCAACGCCCGTAGGCCCAAACAATTTATGTGCTGAAAAGGCAAAAAAGTCAATGTCTAAAGCTTGAACATCTATATCTAAATGAGCGATAGATTGTGCCCCGTCAATCATTACTTTTGCCCCATGGACATGGGCCAATTGTATCATTTCAGCAATGGGATTAATGGTCCCAATCGCATTAGAAACGTGATTAACGGCCACTAATTTCACGCTAGTGTCCAATAAATTACGGTAAGCCTCAAGATCTAAAACACCTCTTTCATCTACTGGAATTACCTCGATGACCGCACCTTTTTCCTCAGCAATCATTTGCCATGGCACAATATTAGAATGATGCTCTAAATTTGAAATTAAAATCTTATCTCCTTTTGAAAAATTAGCACGACCAAAGGTCTGAGCCACTAAATTGATACTCCCTGTCGTACCCGCGGTCAATATAATTTGGTCCGAGGAAGGAGCATTAATAAATTCCTTTATTTTAGTTCTCGTTAATTCAAAGGCAGTAGTCGCGCGTTCGGCTAGAGCATGAATGCCCCGATGAATGTTCGCGTTATCTGACGCGTAATAATGAGATAAGGCATCGATGACCGACTTAGGTTTTTGGGTCGTCGCTGCATTATCAAAATAAATCAGCGGCGAACCGTTGACCTGCTGGTCTAACACCGGAAAATCAGCACGAATCTTTTGTATATCTAAGGTCATTATGATAAAGTTAAACCTAAAGAAGCTTGTATTTTATTCACAATCTTTTCTGACAATTCCGCACGAATTTCTGCATGCTCTAATTTGTCTATCACCTGTTGAACAAAAGCTAATAGCAACAAAGTTTGTGCTGTCGCTTTTGAAATCCCTCTCGAACGCATGTAAAACAGCGCCTCATCGCTCAACTGTCCTGTGGTCGTTCCGTGTGAACATTTAACATCATCCGCCCAAATTTCCAGTTGGGGCTTCGTGTTCATCGTTGCTCGATCTGAGGCTAACACATTTTTGCAACTTTGGAAAGCATTTGTTTTTTGAGCGTCAGGACGAACAAAGATTTTACCATTGAAAACGCCAGTCGCATTTCCCATCAAAACTCCTTTGTATAATTCATTGGACTCTGAATGAGGCATGCGATGGTCTACCACAGAATGGGTATCCATTAATTGGTCTTCGCCAGGAATGTACAAACCATTCAAATTAGAAACGACTTGTGGACCATCAATGTAGAAATGCAAGTTATTGCGTAAATAAGCTGCATTAATTGAAAATGTAAACGCATCGACCAACGAGCTTTCTTGTTGGAATATAAATGTATGATCTACATGTGTGATACTTTGCTGCAAATCTTGATCTTTAATCAAGGTAAGATGGGCATTTTTTGAAACCCAAATCTCCTGCACGTAGTTCGACAAAATCGCATGGCTAGATTCAGAACGTTGTTGTTCGAACCAAGTAATTTCCGAATCCTCCTCTAAATAAATGAATATTTTTGATTGTACGGCGGTGTCTTGTTGGCCCGAAACTAAATAATGATGCAACAAAGGCTCCTCAATTTTAACCCCTTTTTTAACCCATAATACCGCATAATCAGAAGCCAAAGCCTCATTTAAATCATACAAAGAATTTTGATCCAAAATAGGATTTCTTAACTTCCAGACTGATTCGAAGGTAGGATTTTGAGCCATAAATTCGGAAATGGCCAATAAAGTGATTCCTTGAGGCAAGGTCCCTTCAGCATGGGTATTCCCATTTATTGTCTGAATAATGGCACTTTGATTCCATACAGGTTTAGGAAAATTAACGCTTACCTTATCAGGCGACCATTGCCAATTATACTCATTCAAATGCTTCAAAGAGGCATATTTCCATTCCTCCCATTTGCTGGTGGGAAAACCTTTGTCAATAAATTTCCCTAGGGCCAATTGCTGAGCTTGGGTCAATGAATCTATCGTTTTGATGCTATCTATTAATGTTTTCTCTAACATTTTATCTAATCTAAGGCAGAAATAATCCAATCGTATCCTCTCTCTTCTAATTCTAAGGCTAAATCCTTATTGCCTGATTTCACAATCTTACCTTTATAAAGTACGTGAACAAAATCAGGGATGATATAGTCCAAAAGCCTTTGATAGTGGGTCACTAAGATCGTCGCATTATGAGGCGTTTTTAATTTGTTTACCCCTTCTGCCACGATGCGAAGTGCATCAATATCTAATCCAGAATCGGTCTCATCTAGGATGGCCAATTTAGGCTCTAGAACTGCCATTTGGAAAATTTCATTTCTTTTTTTCTCACCGCCAGAAAAACCTTCATTCAGGGCTCTGCTTAATAAAGATTGGTCTATGTTCACATAGGCCATTTTTTCTTTGAACATTTTCAAAAACTGAACGGCATCCATAGGATCTTGACCACGGTAGGTACGAATCTCGTTGATGGCCGACTTCATAAAGTTGGTCGTAGAAACTCCTGGAATCTCCACAGGATATTGAAAAGCTAAAAACAAACCCTCTGCTGCGCGCGCTTCAGGCGATAAGTCTAATAAATCTTTACCAAAGAATTCCACTGAACCTTCACTCACCTCATAATCTGATCTTCCGGCTAATACAGAAGCTAAAGTTGATTT
>CAIZMB010000126.1 GCA_903933935.1 uncultured Cytophagaceae bacterium | reverse complement strand
ATTTTAATCAAAGCAGCAAACAAGAGAGTACAAGAAACTAATTTTAACCCGCTCAAATCATATCGAGTTAGTCAAAGAAATTGGAATAGATTCAACTTGGCAAGATCCTGATTAGATTAAAATTTGATTGTCCCCGTATCGACTCGGCCTTTGGGACCACCAGAATCGACCTCAAAAAGGTGGATTCTTTTATTTTACAGGAGTGGTAGCACAACAGGTAACACACGTTGGGGTTTTCAGGTGAAATGTAAATTGTTTCATTTTATACGATACAAGAAATAACCTTTATTGGTCCAATTTTCACCAAGATTTACACCTCCATTGCAATTTTATTCGTTCAAAAGATTCAGATTCGTCGTCGCATCATCCAACGGCTCAACGGTTTTGCAACTGAAGAAACTCAAACAAAAAAACATTAATTTCATTTTTATAGTGCTAAACGAGTGAATAGACCTACATTATCTTTCTCCATCTTCGTCGGACCATAATAATCAAAATTAGCGCCTAAACCGATCGTAAACTTTCCTTTGGTAATACCCGCGCGCAACATGAACGCACTGCGCGCATGCTTTCCATCCTCCAAACTTTGAATGTACAATACTTGAGCACGTGTATACAATTGCGTTTTCTGAGAAAGTGCCGGTTTGTATTCTACAATTCCGATCGTGGCTGAACTCTTAGAAGGTTGCATATTGATACTCGGATTAACCAAAACAAGCCAAGTTCTATTCGCCTTAAAATACTGCAATCCGAGCTGAGGAACAAGTCCTAATTTATAATGCCACTCTGCTCCACCCGTTAGCTTAATATTGTCAAATAAGGAATAAGTTAGGTTATTAACCACCACCATCTCCGTCTCTGATGCCGTATTTGAATAATCGACCGCACCAGTACTCAAATTGAAAAAACTCAATTTTCCATTTGCTGAAACAGGTCGATTTATGACCGCTTGAAAATGCAATCGATTATTCCCAAAGGTTGCCTCCACTGGTAGCGGAGGAAGTGGAGCATGATTATCTTGCGCGAAAGCCGCTTTAACAAAGAGCAAAGAGCAAAGCAAAAAGAAAAAATATCCCCGCATCGTTCTCTGTATTTTGAATTTTGAACTTTGATCTTTGAGAATACCTCCCTGAACATTTTTCATGAAGCTTGCAAAAACTAATTTTTGAATAAAAACTCTATGCTTTAAACTGCTTGTTTGATTTAGTTGATTTCTCATACATCGTTTTTTCTACTGGTTAATGAATGTGTTACAAATTAGTGAATAACAGTAAAATTACTCATTAAAACCATCACCTCCCCTGTTTACTGATCTTCACCACACTCACTAGACCATTGGTTTGAGAAGTCAGGTTCAACACATAATTCCCCACGGAAAGACTTGATAGATCAACTATCTCTGAATCTCTGACCGATTCCTTTTCCCAAACGACCACACCCTTGACATCATGAATCTTAGCGGAAACCATTGGACCAAAATCTTCAGGGAATTCAATCTTGATCGACTGCTCAAAAGGATTTGGAGAGATGATAACTTTTTTGTCTGATAGACCTGTCCCCGTAATTAATCCATATAGACTAGCAGAATTCTCTGACAAACATCCATTGGCATCTGTGAATTTAACACTATACAAACCATTAACGGTCGCATTTATTTTTTGGCCTACTTCTCCTTTAATGATGCTTCCATCCAGATACCATTGATTACCAGTGGGTGTGGAGGAAATCAAAGTGGTATTCCCTTCTCGGGTGATGGTAGGTGCTGCTGGATTATTTACAACATTATAGATAATTTCATAATCCGTACTTTCAAAAAAATCATTCTTCAGATGATACCTAATGGTGTCTGAACCACTTGCAGTTGGAGTATATGTAAGTAAATTATTACTCAATGAAAGACTTCCTAACTTAGCCGACTTCACAATAGATAATCCCACAGGGACAAATGCTGGATTGTATTTAGAAGTGACTCCTTTGCAAATGGTAATTTTATGTTTTTCGATTTTGGGGTAAATGAGGCTGTCTAATCTTGCATACACTAATTGTTTGTTATCTTTAGGTAAATCATGCGTATAAAAATGATTATAGGTCATAAACAAACTAAACTTTTTTGCATTATTTGATTTAACAAATAAATAGATAGACTTATTGGCATCTTTAGCAAATGAATGACTCATAGGGTTAAAATTGTTCAATCCATCATTCAACCAAATTCTTTGATTTATCGGATGTTGATACCAATGCCCATATCCGTTCTCTTTAAAAAAGATGTCATCATATCCATCAAAATTGATATCAGCTTTTTTAGGGTCAATGTAGTTTATAATACCTGTATCAATTAATGCAGATTTAAATGCAATAATTGAATCGAGTTTTAAAGGATTTGAACGAAAATACTTTGAAAACCATTCCCCTTCAGGTCTAGATTTAGTTTTATCAAATGTGCTTATTCGATAAACTAAATCCTTTTTAATCCCAGATTTTTGAGGAAAATCTAACACCTGTTCACATCCAATATGAACTCCTTCCTTCCAGAGGTGCTAAATACCT
>CAIZMB010000125.1 GCA_903933935.1 uncultured Cytophagaceae bacterium | reverse complement strand
CATCGGTAGTGGTCCTGCCGGGTTATTTGCGTCTATAAAATTGATCGAATTAGGATTAAAACCTATCATATTAGAAAGAGGTAAAAATGTACGTGATAGAAGAAGAGACATTGCCGCCATTAATCGATTTAATATTGTCGATGCTGATAGTAATTACTGTTTTGGAGAAGGCGGAGCTGGAACGTATTCCGACGGAAAATTATACACTAGAAGTAAGAAAAGAGGAGATATCAATTATGTTCTTAAAAAATTTGTAAGCTATGGCGCTGATAAAATTATTTTATATGAGGCGCATCCACATATAGGTACAAATAAATTGCCTCAGATTATTTCTTCCATGAGAAATGCCATAATTGAGGCAGGAGGGGAGTTTCATTTCGAACATCGAGTAACCGATTTACTTATTCAAAACAATTCAATCATTGGATGTCAAACTAATTTTAAGGAAGAATTTTTAGGAGAGGCCACCCTTTTAGCCACTGGTCATTCTGCTCGAGATATTTTCACGCTATTGAAGTCAAAGAATATTTATATTGAAGCCAAATCATTTGCCCTTGGTGTCAGAATAGAGCATTTACAAAGTTTTATAGATAAAAGTCAATATAAATTTAATGATAGGCCATCATATTTACCTCCCGCTTCATTTAGTTTGGTTGCCAAAACGATTTATAAAGGTAGCGAAAGAGGTGTTTTCTCATTTTGTATGTGTCCAGGGGGATTTATTGTACCCTCAGCAACAAGCCAGAATCAAGTAGTAGTAAATGGCATGTCACCTTCCAGGCGTGATTCAAAATTTGCTAATTCTGGGATTGTCGTCAGCATTTTGCCTTCAGATCTTGCATCGTATTCAAAGTATGGTCCATTAGCAGGCATGCAATTCCAAGAAGAATTGGAAAATAAAGCGAATGCTTTATCCGGTGGAACTCAAAAGGCGGTGTCCCAACTAACCAACGATTTTTTAAAAAACAATACCAGTAAAGATGTATTAGATTCCTCTTATATTCCAGGTTTAATTTCTGGAGATATTAGAGAATTTTTGCCTGACTTTATTTCGGAACCATTAGCTATGGGTCTGAAAGAGTTTGATCGAAAAATACCTGGATTTTCAACTCATATAGGCCAATTAATAGGATTGGAAAGCAGAACATCATCCCCGGTCAAAATCCCAAGAAATCCAGAATCATTTGAACATATTGAAATAAACAATTTGTATCCGTGTGGTGAAGGAGGTGGTTTTGCTGGAGGAATTATGTCTGCAGCGCTAGATGGGATTAATTGTGCCATTGCGATAGCTAATAAATTATCCTAAATCATGCATCAAGAATTAGATACATTGTGGTTTTGGAATGATAAAATTTCACAGGATTTAACAATTAAAAATAATGCCATAAAAGCGGCAGTTTTAGCTATTATTTATAAAAGTGATACTGAAGATAGTGTTGTTTATTTGATTGAACGGAACACATATAATGGTCATCATAGTGGTCAAATAGCTTTACCAGGGGGAAAAATGGATCAGGAAGATGAAAACCTTAAGCATACGGCATTAAGAGAAGTGCATGAAGAAATTGGAGTTCAATTAAATTCAGACCAACTAATTCCTTTAACACCTCAATGGATTCATGTTTCCAACCATTGGGTTAAACCATTTTATACAATTGTTTATGAAAAGCCAATTTTTACTTTAAATAAAAGAGAAATAAATTGTATTTTTGAAATACCAATTTCAACTTTTAAAGATTCTAATTTTTTAACTTTTCACGAGAAAAATATTTTAGGAAATAAAGTAATTTCACCTATATTTTTAAATGAAGGTAAAGAAATTTGGGGAGCCACTGCTATAATTTTATATCAGTTGTTTCTAAGAAGTAATACTAAAATAAATTTAGATTAATATATGAATGATTCATTAGAAGGTGCTTTGCAGGATCAAATTGCGGTTGCGGGGATGTATGAAAATTGGTTCTTGGAATATGCTTCTTATGTTATTTTAGAGCGGGCAGTACCCGCTATAGAAGATGGATTAAAGCCAGTTCAGAGACGTATTTTACATGCGCTAAATGAAATGGATGATGGTCGATTTAATAAAGTTGCCAACGTTATTGGGCAAACTATGCAATATCATCCACATGGAGATGCATCCATCAATGATGCTATTGTTAATTTGGGTCAAAAAGAATTGCTATTTGATTGCCAAGGTAACTGGGGAGATGTTAGGACAGGGGATAGCGCAGCAGCAGCTCGTTATATCGAGGTAAGATTATCAAAATTCGCTAATGATGTAGTATTTAATAATCAGACAACGCATTGGCAATTGTCATATGATGGGCGCAAAAAGGAGCCAATAACATTGCCGATTAAGTTTCCTTTATTATTGGCGCAAGGGGTGGAAGGAATTGCTGTTGGGCTTGCAACAAAAATTATGCCTCATAATTTCTGTGAATTATTACAAGCTTCTATTGATTTACTTTCTAATAAAAAGGTGAACTTATTTCCTGATTTTTTAACAGGGGGTATGATGGATGCAAGTTCATATAATGATGGATTGCGTGGAGGAAAAATTAGAATAAGAGCGCGCATAGAGGAATTTGATAAAAAAACATTACTCATTAAAGAAATACCTTTTAGTACGACAACCACCTCATTAATTGATTCAATCATTAAAGCCAATGATTCAGGGAAAATAAAGATTAAAAAGGTTATAGATAATACCGCAAAGGATGTTGAAATTCAAGTGCAATTAGCTCCAGGAATATCTCCAGATGTCACCATTGATGCATTATATGCGTTCACGGATTGTGAAATATCCATTTCGCCAAATGCTTGCGTCATTATTCAAGATAAACCACATTTTGTAGGTATCGCAGAAATATTAAGGGTAAGCACCAACCAAACCGTTGAATTATTAAGGGAAGAGTTAGAGATTAGAAAAAGTGAACTAATGGAAAAACTTCTGTTTAGTTCACTTGAAAAAATATTTATTGAAAACCGTATTTACCGTAAAATTGAAGAGTGCGAGACATTTGAGTTAGTAATTTCCACAGTAGATGAAGGTTTAGAACCGTTTAAAAAAGATTTTTATAGGGAAATAACGGAAGAGGATATTTTAAGATTATTAGAAATTCGGATTAAAAGAATTTCCAAATTTGATAGTTTCAAGGCGGATGAGTCAATGCGTCGATTAGAGGATGAACTCAAAGAGGTGGAGGAAAATCTTGCCAATTTAATTAGATATGCAATTGATTATTTTAAAAATTTATTACAGAAATACGGTAAGGGTAAAGAGCGAAAAACTGAAATAACTAATTTTAATACGATATCAGCTACAGTTGTGGCTGCAGCTAATCAAAAATTATACGTAAATAAAGTAGATGGTTTTATCGGATATGGTCTTAAAAAAGACGAATATGTGATGGACTGTTCGGATATTGATGATATAATTGTTATTCGATTAGATGGTACATGTATTGTAACCAAAGTTCAAGAAAAAGTCTTTGTAGGTAAGGATATTCTTTATTGCTGCGTATTTAAGAAAAATGACGACCGCAAAGTTTTCAATATTTGTTATGCAGATGGCAAAACAGGAATAACCTATGTTAAACGCTTTAAAGTAACATCAATTACTCGTGACCGAGAATATAAATTAGTCGGTAATCATGCTAAATCCAAAATAACGTATTTTTCAGCTAATGAAAATGGAGAAGCTGAAATTATACAAATTAGCTTAACGGCCAATTGCACAGCTAAAATAAAACAATTCGATTATGATTTTGCCAAATTATCAATCAAAGGCAGAGAATCTTTAGGTAATATGTTAACTAAATATCCTGCTCGAAAAATTATACAAAAGTCGGCTGGGATTTCAACATTGGGTGGAGTAGATATTTGGTATGATCCGACGATAGGTAGGTTAAATAGAGATCAGCATGGAAATCACATAGGAAATTTTGAACCTAACGATTTAATTTTAGCCATTTATGCCAATGGAAATTATGAGCTAACTAATTTCGAATTAACGAATCGATATCCAGCTGACGAAATTTTATATTTAAAACGATTTAATAGTAAAAGTATCATCTCAGCAGTCTATTTTGATGGAATTAATAAATCGAATTACATCAAAAGGTTCAAATTAGAAACGACAACAATTGACAAAAAGTTTTTATTTATTACCGATTCAAAAACTTCAAAGTTATTGACAGTTACCGATAACTATTCACCTAATGTTCAAATTAAGCATAAGCCGGATGGAAAAGTGAGTGAAACAAGTATTATTCCCATAGTCAGTATTGTAGATGTAAGAGGATGGAAGGCCATTGGTAGTAAATTGAATTTTACCAAAATTGCTGATATCCAATTTTTAGAAACGGAGGAATTAGATTCAACGGAGGTGATAGAACCTCAAATAGTAAATGATTCTTTAAGTGAATCTGAGGATAATGAGTCCAATTCAACGATTAATATAAGTATTACTAATTCAAGTACTTTTGAGAACGCTGAAACAATAGAAGATGAATCAAAACTGGAGGTAATTGAAGATATTGAACTAGAAACAGATGAAATACCATTAGAAATAATTAATGATGAATCGATTGACAGAGAGGATATAGATAAAAGTGAGACCATTGTTTTAGAAGGAGAGAAAATTGAACCCTTATCGAATAATAGTAATGCAGACGATATACCGTTTGTTATAAATACAAGCAATAATGAAACAGAAGTTCCTATGACGATCAAATCGAAGCCTGAAGAAAATACAAATAGTGATTTAAATAAAGGGGCGCAATTGGGTCTATTTTAATGGGAACCTCACAAAGTAATAAAAAAATTCAAAATGCATGGGCTTTCTATGATTGGGCAAATTCAGTTCATTCATTAACCATTACTTCAGCTATTTTTCCAATTTATTTTCCAATTGCGGCGGTAGTATTGGGGTCAACTACTCCTAATTTAATCCCAATATTTGGTGATATTTTATTGCCAAATACGGTAGTTTATTCCTACACAATATCTTTTGCATTTTTAATATTAGCAGTAATAGTACCTATGGTTTCAGGAATTTCAGACTATTTAGGTAATAAAAAGGCCTTTATGCGTTTTTTTTGCTATTTAGGGTCATTCAGCTGCATTGGTTTGTTTTTCTTCACCAAAGGAAGTTACTGGGTTGGCACATTAGGTTTTTTATTCTCAATTATCGGTTGGGGTGGGAGTATCGTATTTTACAACAGTTTCTTACCTGAAATTGCTACCAAAGATGAATATGATCAATTGAGTGCAAAGGGTTTTGCCTTAGGCTATATTGGCAGTGTCATATTATTATTGCAAAACTTATCCATGTTATTGATGCCGGGTTTATATGGTAATATATCAAGTGAATTAGCCAGTAGAATTTCATTTTTGTCCGTTGGCATATGGTGGTTATTATTTGCCCAAATACCCCTTCATTATTTACCAGACAATCAAAATTCTATAAAACTTAATAAAAGCTATTTGACTGGAGGATTTACAGAATTAAAAAATGTTTTTTTTAAAATACGTGGTTTGGGCTCAGTAAAATTGTTCTTAATATCATTTTTTATGTACAATCTTGGAGCTCAAACTGTTATGTATTTAGGTGCCTTATTTGGTAGTCAAGAATTGCATTTGCCCACAGATGCACTTATCATTACGATTCTCTTAATCCAATTAGTAGCGATCCCTGGTGCCTTTATTTGTTCCTATATTTCCCGAAAATGGGGTAACATTTTGGCGCTTATTATAATTGTATCTATATGGATATTAATATGCTGTTTCGCTTATTTTGTATACGGTCAAATTCAGTTTTATATTTTAGCTATGTTCATCGGATTTGTTATGGGAGGGATACAAAGTAATAGTAGAGCCAGTTATGCAAAATTATGCCCTAACGATGAAAAAGATTTAGCTTCTTTCTTTAGTTTTTATGATGTATGCGATCGATTAAGTACAGTATTGGGTACTTTTCTTTTTGGAATAATTATTCAAATAACAGGTAATATGAGGGTAGGTATATTAGTCTTAACTATCTTCTTTATTTCTAGTTTATCATTTCTATATCGTTTGTTAAAATTAAATAAATCAAATATTTAAAGGTATAATATATTTGTTCTTAGCGTTTATCCATTCTTTAGGAATTACCGACATAATCTCCTCTTTTAAGGCATTAATGACACCTTTCCTATTGTAATTGTCTGAAAATATTAATGCGACTTCTCGAACAGGTGTGTTAAAAGGTATTTTGAAAATCTTCTTTTTAACAGGTTCGCTTAAATAATCGACCAACATATGTGGTATAATTGTTTGACCCATTCCATTTTCTGCTAATCTTAACATCGTTTCTAAACTACCTGTATTATATACTATTTGACTTTCTGAATTGGATTTGTTTCTCAAAT
>CAIZMB010000124.1 GCA_903933935.1 uncultured Cytophagaceae bacterium | reverse complement strand
CCGTCATTTTCCCAAATGCCTCATAACTTTTTATCGATTTTTCAAACTGATTTAATTGAAATTGAACATCAGCGACCAGCAAGGCTAATTCATCTAATCGGTATCCTGTGTTTTTCTTAGCTATGATGGGTTCTGCATATTTCAATAATTCAGAAAACTTAGATTGATTGAAATAACATAAACCAATCCAATTAGGGATCTCTTTTCTATATTTACTACTACCTTCCGCTTTGGCAAAATCAACCGCCGCCTCTCCGTACCTTTTCTCTCCAAAATTAATTACTCCTGCATAATAGGAAGCGGGAAGCGCATATTCTTCCTCGGGCTCCACTTTTATCTCATTAAATACAGGTAACGCTTCTAAGTATTTCTTTAATTCAAAATATGAAATAGCTAATTTGAATTTAGCATCTAAATTGGTCTCAGAGGATCTGCTTAAGTATTTTATCGCTTTGGTATAATCACCGTTGTCATAAAAAAATGTTCCAATACCTCTTAATAATTTAACGGCCTGCGGATGTTCTGGATTATTTGCGATAAATCGTTCCGCTAAAATTTCTGCCTCAGGTTGACTCATGTATAAAGAACACATCGTCATGTAATATTCGGCTAGGACCTTTTGGCCCGATTGCTCATTGCTTAATGGTTCTAGACTTCCTAAATATGCGGAAAATTCTTCTCGCGCCGCTACATAGTTTTTAGAATCAAAGTATTCCTTTGCTTGTCTGAAATGTAGGGTATGATCTTTGAAACTTAATGTTTGCTGGGCTATGGAGCCAAAAGAAATAAAAAAAAGTAGTATGAAGGGCAGCCAGCCAATGGGTGTATTTTTCAATTTCATTGTAAATGATTACAGCATTCTGATTAAAACAAAAATACGATTTTTCTTCAAAATTATTGTTCTACATACCCATTATTTTTAAGACTATTTTGCCAAATAATCATTAATTACTTTAACAATTGAGGTATTTATTTAATTTTACAAAAAAGTCGATTCACCAACAAAATAAACCTATGTTAAATAACAAACTTAAATCATTTGTGCTCTCATTGAGCATTTTTTTCTTTTCTTATTCGCTATTTGCTAGTCCTTTAAGTCATTTGATTAAAATGCCTGAGCCACAAACTCATTATTTTGAAATAACTACGTCTGTCGACTTGTCAAATTTATCCTATAAAAAGTCCTTTGTAGATTTTAAAATGGCAGCCTGGACACCAGGATCCTATTTAATCAGAGAATTTGCAAAAAATGTAGAAGCGGTAAAAGCTGAAGCCAATGGAAAACCCATTTCAATTTCTAAAATCAATAAGAATACATGGCGTGTTGCTTTAGGTGCCGCTACCAAGAAAATTCAAGTTACCTACCGTGTTTATGCCTTTGAATTATCGGTTAGAACCTCTTTTTTAGATGATTCACATGGTTATATTAATCCTGCAAATATCCTTTTATATGTAAACGATTTTGCAAATCTTCCTCATGACATTCGTATTGAGCCATATAAAAACTTCAAAGTGGTTTCAACCGCTCTAAAAGAAAAAGGAAAATTTACATATCAGGCAAAAGACTTGGATGAATTAATCGACTCTCCTATTGAAATCGGTAATCATAAAGTTTGGGATTTTAAGGTGAATGGAATTCCGCATCAAATAGCCTTTTATGGTACAGTAAAAGTTGATTCGAGTAAATTTTTGGCTGATGTGACTAAGGTTTGTGAAGAAGCTCAGAAGGTAGTCGGCGAACATCCTTGCGATCATTACCTATTTATTATGCACAATATTGGTCGAGGAACGGGTGGATTGGAGCATTTGTATTCCACGACATGTTCCGTTTCTAGGTCGGCCTATGAAAGTGAAAGTGGATACCAAGGTATTTTAGGTTTACTGGCTCACGAATATTTTCACCTTTGGAATGTAAAGCGAATTAGACCCAAAGCACTAGGACCCTTTGATTATGAAAATGAGAATTATACACATAATTTATGGCTTTCTGAGGGGATGACAAGCTATTATTCAGGAGTTATCTTGCAGCGGATGGGTAAAATTTCAAATCAAGGCTATGCCAATCGCATCGCAGCAGAAATTTCATCGGTCGAAAATACACCAGGAAGTCATCTTGAATCAGCCGCAGAGGCAAGTTGGGATGCTTGGATCAAATATTACCGTCCAAATGAAAACTCACGCAACCAAACAGTTTCTTATTATGACAAGGGTTCGTTGTTAGGTTACGTCTTGAATGCTTGGATCATCAAATCTACTCAAGGTCAAAAAAGCATTGATGATGTTTTCAAACACCTTTATCAGGCCTATTATAAAAAATTGAACCGAGGATTCACGGACGCTGAGTTGGAAGATGCCTTTTCAAAAGTAGCTGGTACATCGGCTAAACCTCTTTTTGAATCGTATGTGTACGGAGTTCAAACACCTGATTATCGAAATTTATTCAATGAATTTGGATTTACGTGGTCTAATACCAATGAGGGTAAGTCAATCCCTTATTTAGGTTTCACAGCTGTTGCCGGTAAAATTATATCTGTTTATCGAGGTGCGTCAGCTTATATGAATGGATTAAATGTAGGTGACGAAATTGTATCGGCTAATAAAGCCAATTTTGAAGGTCTAGATAAGTTATTGGCCGATAAAAAAGTGGGTGACACTATTTTATTTACGGTTAAAAGAGATGGTTTGGAACGTAGTTTTGTGGTGCCGGTCCAACAAAGTCCCCTGTTAGCGTTTTCTTTGACAGATCAAAAGTCACTTAATGATAATCAGAAAAAGTTGCGTTTAAAATGGCTGGGAAGCCTTTAATTACCCAAACTTTGTGACATTGCCTCATACATATTTTTGAAATTTTGTATGATGGTATTTTGAAAGGAGGAGCTGGTTGCCAGCTCCTCTATTTCTTTTTGATCCGAAAAATCCATCACCGAAAATTTAAAACTTTGCTCCAATTCAGGTGTTTCAAATTTTAAAATGTATTTAGAATTCCATTCGAATAGAGATATTCGCATGGAATCATGAGGGATTTCTTTGATAAAATGCATTAATCTTCAATGATTTTGATGCTTTGGATTACATCACCTTCTCTAATTTGGTCGATTACATCCAATCCTTCCACTACTTTACCAAAACATGTATGCTTGCGATCTAAGTGCGAAGTATTGTTTCTTGAATGACAAATGAAAAATTGAGATCCACCTGTATTTGGACCTCTATGTGCCATAGATAATACTCCACGATCATGATATTGATTATTTCCAGTGAGTTCACAAGGAATACTATACCCTGGACCTCCCCCGCCTGTTCCGTCAGGATCGCCTCCTTGGACAACAAAATCAGGGATCACACGATGAAAAGTCAATCCATCATAAAATCCATTTTTAGAAAGGTCAGTAAAGTTTTTTACATGGATCGGAGCATCCTCTGCATAAAATTCAATTTTCATTAACCCTTTATCGGTTAACATTTCTGCGTAAGCCATATTGATTTATTAATTTATTAGGCTACAAAGATGCGAATGAATTTTGAATTATTTAAATTGAAAACAAATTCGGCAATTGTTTGATTATATAGCATGAAGCATTTTGTATTAATTATTTTTTCCGCCTTGATTCTTTTCGCCTGTGATTCAGAAGCAGAAAAAAAAGAAGCTACTCAGTTTTTCCTTCGCGGAAACCAAAAATTTAAAGAAAAAGAATATTATGAATCCATTAAGTGGTATTCTGAGGCGATTTTAAAACAAAGTGAATTTTCGGATGCCTATTACAATCGGGGTTTAGTGTACCAAAGCCTCGAAAAAAATGATGAAGCATTAGCCGATTTCCAAAAAGCGTATGAATTAGATCCTAAATTTTCGGCTGCCCTTTCTAAACAAACTGAATTACTTCAAAATCTTCAAAAATTTGATTTAGCGATTGAGTCTGCTGCTAAATTGGTTAAAAATTTTCCGGATTCAAGTGCGTTTTGGTCTTTGCAAGGGGATATTTATTTGCAAAAAACACAATATAATGATGCCTTAGCTTCTTATGAACATGCTTTGTTGTTGAAACCCAATGCAGTGGAGACTTTGATCAACAAAGGAATTGTATATCAAGAATTGGGCCAATTGGACCTAGCAGAAGCTTCTTTTACAGCTGCCTTGGCGACAGGTAAATACAAGGACTTGATTTACAATAATTTAGGTTATTTGGAAATACAAAGAAGTCAGTGGAAATTGGCCGAAAAGTGGATAAAAATGGCTTTGGCCATTGATCCCCAAAATGAATTGTATTTAAAGAATTTAGATAAAATCGCGAAGCAATCAAGCGCGGAATAAATCCATGTATTTTTTGAGCTCATCCGCATTATCTGTGGAATTTGTAAAAATTTCCACTAAGTATCCTTTTTGGCCAGGTGATAAAAATTGATGAGCAATAGCATCCCAATCTTCAAAGCACCTTACGCTAAAATAATTAATCCCAGCATCTAAGCAGGTATTTTTAGCGGTCAAATTTTGCTTAGTCTCCATGAAATCCTCCAGTTCAGGAAGTTCCTTGGCTCCTTCTAAGTTTCTAAATATTCCTCCACCCCCATTATTAAATACGATAATCCGCAGATTATTAGGTACATATTGATTCCAAAGGGCATTTTTGTCATAGTGAAATGCCACGTCACCGATCATGGAAATAATTAATTCCGAGGTTTTTTGGCTAGCACCTACAGCTGTTGATAAACAACCATCGATTCCACTCGTTCCTCTATTTGAAAATACTTCAGTTTTTGAAAAATGAGCGGAAGTCCAATTGACATACCTGATTGCTAGAGAATTGGCAATATGTACTTGGGATGCTTTAGTATTTTCAATTTTCTTTATTAGATCATTATAGACATGTAATTCGGTGAAATTCGGTCGATTGAAAAATTTCTCTTGAATGCTGCTTATTCTTTGTGAAAAAATTTCCCAAGGGTTTGTTTCTTGGCCTGGCCAAGTAAATTTCAGGAAAAACTGAAGCGTATCCATGGGAATGACATCAGTCAAAGATTGAAAAGGATCAGGCCTTCCGATGGGATTCGGATGAATCAGAAAAGATTTGTTTGGCTTTTCCCGTCTTAAAAACTGCTTAATACGCTTGGAAACAAATGATTTTCCAAAATGAATATGCAAATCGGGTTTTAATGATGGCCACAATTTTTCATTAGCTAATATTAAATCATGATTAGATTGACATATAGCAGGTAGGTTGGCCGTTGCATCCCCTATCACCGGTATTCCTAATGAAGCTAATTTACTGAAATATTCATTTTCAGCTTTATTGTATGGCCTTTGACCTACTGTAACTAAAATCGAATTTGCTTTTTTTATGTGGAAATAACGGTGTAAGTCAATGGATTTCGTTTTAGCTCCCTCGCCTAATTTAACTAGATCGTTTTCAGACAAAATAGGTAGACTGCTTATAGGCAACTTTTCCCCGTGGCCGGGATAAAATGGCTCTGAAATAGGAAAATTGATATGAACGGGGCCTTTGGGTTCCGTGCAGGCTTGTTGGTATGCGCCCATTCCAACATTCAAGTAAAATTCAGGTTTATGAAGCTCATCCGTTTGAAAATCAATGAATTGCTTCACATGTTTTCCATATAATTCTTTTTGATAAATGGTTTGCCCATCCCACTGACCGATCCATTCTGCTGGTCGGTCTGCGGTGAAGACCAACAAAGGTAATTCTTGGAAAAAAGCTTCCACTACGGCCGGGGCAAAATTCAATCCGGCTGAACCTGAGGTGCAACAAAGAATCACGGGTTTTTTATTGGCAAGCACTAGGCCTAATCCAAAAAAACCTGCAGAGCGTTCATCTGAGATGGAATAGCAATGGATTTTGGGATGTCTCGCTAAAGCCAACATGAGAGGTGCGTTTCTCGAACCTGGGCAAATTACTGCTTCTTCCACTCCCATTTGGGATAGAATATCAACTAGTTCGACGATGCCTGCAGGAAATCCCATAGCAAAAAAAAGCCTCGTGAGAGGCTTTAAAAATTATCCAAGATATGTTTTTAGCGCTTTACTCCGGGAAGTATGACGCAGACGACGAATCGCCTTTTCTTTAATTTGTCTCACACGCTCTCGAGTCAAATTGAATTTCTCGCCAATTTCCTCTAATGTCATCGCGTGTTCTCCATTTAATCCAAAATACAAAGTAACCACATCGGCTTCTCTTTGCGTAAGCGTCGATAAAGCTCTTTGAACTTCCCGACGTAAGGAATCATTGATTAAACCTGAATCTGGTTTATCCTCTGAATCATTTTCCAACACGTCTAAAAGTGAATTTTCTTCGCCTTGAACGAAGGGAGCATCCATAGATACGTGTCTACCCGAGATTTTAAGGGTATCAACTACCTCACCCGTTGAAATTTCTAACACTTCTGCTAATTCTTCTGGTGAAGGTTCACGCTCAAATTTTTGTTCTAACTCAGAAAAAGTTTTTGAGATTTTATTCAATGAACCTACGCGGTTCAATGGAAGACGAACGATACGTGATTGTTCAGCTAACGCTTGTAAAATTGATTGACGAATCCACCAAACGGCATACGAAATGAATTTAAATCCACGCGTTTCATCAAATCTTTGTGCTGCTTTAATTAAACCAAGGTTTCCCTCGTTGATTAAATCACCTAAACTAAGTCCTTGATTTTGATATTGTTTGGCTACGGACACGACAAAACGCAAATTAGCTTTTGTTAGGCGCTCAAGGGACAACTGATCCCCTTCACGGATTTTTTGTGCTAAAATAACCTCCTCATCTGGAGTCAATAAATCTACTTTTCCGATTTCCTGCAAGTACTTATCAAGCGATTGACTTTCCCTGTTGGTAATTTGTTTGCTAATTTTTAGCTGCCTCATAGTATATTACAACGGATTAAATGGGTTTATTGTTTCCAATAAACCCATAAACTTGATATCACTTTACTCAGATTTCTCTGAACTTTCTGGTTTAGGTAATAATGCCTTAGCTGAAAGACGGAATTTACCAGTCTTTTTGTCAACTTCAACTAATTTAACCTTAACCTTATCGCCTTCTTTGAATACACCATCCATGGTATCTATTCGATCCCAAGAAATTTCTGAGATATGTAATAGTCCATCTTTTCCTGGTAGGAATTCAACGAAAGCTCCAAATGCTTGGATGTTCTTAACTTTTCCATCGTAGATTTCACCAACTTCAGGAATGGTTACGATACTTTTTACCATGCGAATCGCCATATCCATGGCAGCTCCATTCGCTGAGAAGATACTTACATATCCTCCATCTTCTTTTTCTTCAATGGTTACAGTAGCACCGGATTGTTTTTGAATATCTTGAACCACTTTTCCACCTGGCCCGATTACCGCACCAATTTGCTCTTTCATGATTTTGATCACGGTAGCTCTTGGAGTTTGTGGCTTATAATCATCTCTTACACTTGGAATCGCCTTTTTCATCTCATTTAAGATGTGAAGTCTACCCTCTCTCGCTTGAGATAATGCTTCTACTAAAACTTCATAAGATAAACCTTGAACTTTTATGTCCATCTGGCAAGCTGTGATACCGTTTTCAGTACCCGTTACCTTAAAGTCCATATCACCCAAATGATCTTCGTCACCTAGAATATCAGATAAAACTGCATATTTTCCAGTTTTCGGATCTGAAATTAAACCCATGGCAATTCCTGATACAGGCGCCTTGATTTTAACCCCCGCATCCATTAATGCTAATGTTCCAGCACAAACGGTTGCCATTGACGACGAACCATTTGATTCTAAAATATCTGAAACCACACGTAATGTGTATGGGAAATCCTCCATTTTAGGCAATACTTTCTTAATCGCACGCATGGCTAAATTACCATGTCCAACTTCCCTACGTCCTACTCCTCTATTTGGCTTTACTTCGCCCGTTGAGAATCCAGGAAAATTATAATGCAACATGAACTTGTTGTATCCTTGAGTCATGGCCTGATCAATAATCTGCTCATCCATTTTAGTTCCCAAAGTAACTGTTGTCAATGATTGTGTTTCACCACGAGTGAAAACGGCAGATCCGTGTGGAGTTGGTAAATAATCTACTTCACAAGTGATTTGACGAATTTCGTTCAATTTACGACCATCTAAACGATAACGCTCTTGTAATACCAATTGGCGAGCCGCCTCCTTTTCGATGTCATGTAAATATACTTTAGCTAAAGAAAGATTAACGGTATGGTCTTCATTTAACGTTGAGATGTATTCATCTACAATCGCTTTGAACCCCGCTTTCCTCTCTTCTTTTTTCGGGTTCGCTAATTTAGCTACCGCCAAATATTTATCGTAATAGTTCTTCCACAATTCAGCACGCAATTCTTCATTGTGCGTTTCGTGGCTATACGTTCTCTTTTCAGTTTTTCCACAAGCCACGGTTAATTCATTCAATGCTTGACATTGAATTTTAATGGCATCATGTGCAATGCGAAGTGCCTCAATCATTTCTGATTCAGAGATTTCATCTCCTTCACCTTCCACCATTAAGATATCATTGGCATTTGCGGCAACAATTAATTCCAAGGAAGCACCAGCTAATTCACTGACACTTGGATTTACTTTATACTCGCCATTAATTTTAGCAACACGCACCTCAGAAATAGGTCCATTAAATGGAATATCAGAAACCGCAAGTGCTGCTGCAGCCGCTAGGCCAACAAAAGCATCCGGCAATACCTCAGAATCCGCTGAAATTAAATTGATCAATACCTGCACATCTGCATGGTAATCATCTGGAAATGTAGGACGTAATGCACGGTCTACTAAACGTGATATAAGAATTTCGTAATCAGAAAGGCGAGCCTCTCTTTTTAGAAAACTACCTGGAATACGTCCATTGGACGCAAATTTTTCTTGGTAATCAACAGATAATGGAAGGAAATCTACTCCCTCTTTGGCCTCTTTGTTGGCAACCACAGTGGCTAACAACATCATATTTCCTGAACGAACAACAACAGATCCATCCGCTTGTTTGGCTAACTTGCCAGTCTCAATTTGGATTTCCTTGCCATTAGGCATTGAAATATTTTTTTGAATAATGTTAAATGACATACGTTTCTGAATAAATTCTCACGCAACCTTGCGTGTAATAAACTTTGTTTGTCGATGACAAATGTTGATAAATGGCAAATAAAACAGGGCTCCAACTAAATGGAACCCTGAATATATTATTTACGAATACCTAATTCTAAAATAATAGCACGATATCTTGAGATATCGGTACGAGTTAAGTAATCAAGTAAACGACGACGCTTACCTACTAATTTCAAAAGTCCTAAGCGTGTGCTATGGTCTTTTTTGTTCTTTTTAAGGTGCTCAGTCAAATAATTGATTCTGTACGTGAATAACGCAATTTGCGATTCAGAAGAACCAGTATCGATTTTTGACTTTGCTTTCCCTTTCGTTTCGAAAATCTCTTGTTTTTTCTCGGGTGACAAATACATCTTTTACCAGTTTTTAAGTTTTGAAAAATTAATTTGCAAAAGTACTAAAAATGAATGTTATATGCAAGTCTAATTCTTTTGTGCCTTGGAAACTCTTGTTTTCTGTATCCAGTTTTTTAGGCGCTGCCATGTAACATGGTAAAAATCTGATTCAAATAGTCTGGAATCGTTTAAGGAAATACGCAGAAAATATAGTCCAATAAGTCCTAGGATAGTATTTGAGGCCCATGCACCTATTTGTAAGATTAGTTTTCCCTCCTTGGCCATCTTATCGCCTTGTTGGGTTAAGATGTACATTAAAATAAAAAAGGATACTGCCACAACCACTGGGATACCAAATCCACCTTTTTTTATGATGGCTCCTAAGGGTGCACCGATTAGAAACATAACCAAAATGGTTAAGGCATTGGTAAATTTATGATGCCATTCGAGGTCCGTTTTTTTCAATACGGTTTCTTTATCATCTAAGCTTACTAGATTGGTTTGGCCGAAAGTCAACATATTTTGTGTTTGCTGGAGCGCGATATCGTAGGGGTCTTTATTCGCTTTTTTGAGTCCTTTTGCTAATCTTTCTTTGACCCATTTTGTATTTTCTAAAAGCATCAAAGATGGGGTAATGCTCCTTTGATGATACATGAAATTAGGACCTGTGGATTTGGTAAAACCACGTTTCATGGCGTTTATTACACTGTTTAGCGAATCTGAGTCGTTGGCCAGTTGCCAATTGTTTCGCATGATTTCGTGATGGGCAAACTGATTTTCTTCTGTTTTGTGTAAATCAAAAGCTTCCAATGACATCACTATTTTACTTCTTTTGAAACTATGCAAAGCCATGTCGGTGGCATCTAAATTACTTCCTCGGTCTGCGTCTTCTAAATAATCCTTTCCATTAAATAGCTCAAATATCAAATATTTCTTCCCTAGAATGGTGTACATCTGAGCTGAATCTGCAAGGGTTACATGTCTATTTCCATCATTGTGCGTGTGATCGTAAATGATTAGGGACTTCAGCGTTTTGTTATCGGGGTATTTTTTGGCCACTTTGATAGCATAGCCTGGTAGATCCGTATAAAAAATACCCTCTTTGATATTTAAGGTAGTTTTGGTCGTCTTGATATCATACAATAAGCTCCAGCCTTTTAAATTGGCCCATGGCAAGGCTACATTCGTAAACCAAAACATGAAAATACTTAAGCAAATGGCCACGGCAAAAATGGGCCTGAGGATTCTAACGATCGAAATCCCTGCACTTTTCAGAGCTGTTAATTCAAAATTTTCTCCTAATTTTCCAAAGGTCATTAGGGAGGACAATAACATGGCAAGAGGCAAAGCAAGTGGAATGGTGATCAATGAGAAATAGAAAAAAAGTTCCACATAGACGGTGGTTCCTAAATCTTTACCAAATAAATCTGAAAAATAAAAAAGGACTAAGCGTAATAGAAATATAAAAATTACAACTAGAAGGGTTAGAATAAATGGTCCCCAAAATGCCTTTAGAATTAATTTGTCAATTTTCTTTATCATTAACTGCCGACGATTTCTTTCAGTTTATCGGTTAAATAATCCCATAGTTCTGTCGCATCTTCATCACTTTTGAAAGTTGACGCGCTGTCATACACTTTTAGGTAAGTGGCATTTGTCAACTCGCTAACTTCTAATTTTATTTCAATATAAGCCAATGCATCTCCCTTTTCAGGTTTATTAAATTCGAATTTGACAAATTTATTTTGTTTGCTATGGGTTAATGTGGCTAAATGATTTTCGTCATCCCAGAAAAAATTAAAAATATCTCCATTTTTGACATTCACTTTTTCTGCAAACCATTGTTGGAGCCCCGAAGCCGTACTAATATAAGGATAAAGTACTTTGGGTGAGGCTTTTACCTCGTATTCAAATTCAAAGTGCGGTTGATCCATGTTTAGTTCATTTAGAGAGATAAGTATTTTTATTTCCTTTAAACAAAGGTATTATTTATACGTTAATTCCCAAATATGATTCAAAATTAATAAGTATTCATAAAATATTTGAGTTTCTAGAGGCTTTCAATTACCTTTGCATCCTGATTTGGCGGGGTAGCTCAGATGGTTAGAGCGTTGGATTCATAACCCAAAGGTCGGCAGTTCGATTCTGCTCCCCGCTACTTTTAAAGGATGACCTTGTGTCATCCTTTTTCATTTTATTATTAAATGATTAATTTAAAGGCCTTTAAAGTATGGATATGATTAAAAAACCTTCATTTGATGAGATCTTTATGGATTTGGCGCAAAATTTAGCGCTTAGGTCTCATTGCACCAGAGCCCAAGTAGGTTGTGTGTTGACGAAAGATACTCGGATCATTTCCATTGGTTACAATGGACCTCCTTCTGGCACACACAATTGCGATGAGGATTTTAAAGACGAAGGAGGCTGTCCCAAAGATTCAAAGGGCTCATGTTCCTTAGCCTTGCATGCTGAACAAAACGCAATTTTATATGCGTCAAAAAATGGAGCTAGCATTGAGGGATCTACGATTTATGTTACTTTATCGCCTTGTATTTCTTGTGCTCGGATTATATACAGTATGAAAATCAAGAAAGTAATCTTTTTGAACTCATATGCAGCTTATAAAGGCCTTCCAACGGACGAGGGTGTAGAATTTTTAAGGAAATTCGGGGTGGAAGTAGTTAAATATAATTAGGTATTACCTAATTTCAATGCTCCACTCCTCCATCGCCATGTACGTGGCCATGAGCTAGTTCATCAGCTGTTGCTTCTCTGATTTTTAAAACGGTTCCATTAAACATCAAATCCTTCTCGGCCAATGGGTGGTTAAAGTCCATCATGACATTTTCAGGACCGACAGAAACCACCATTCCTTGCATTCTATTTCCTTGGTCATCTGTCATAGGTATGAAATTACCTACTTGGAGTATATCATCTGGATTTTGTCCATCTACTTGAAAAATATTTTTAGGAAGCGATATAACGGCATTGGGATCTACGTTGCCATAAGCATCTTCCGCAGAAATAGTAAAGTCAAATGTATCGTTCACTTTAAGATTGAGTAGATTAGCTTCAAAAGCCTCTGGAAGCCCGCTAAGGCCATGAATAAAGACCATGGGTTCTTTGTCATCCACTATTTCAACGACCTCGGCTTCTCCATTTTCACCCGGAAAAGCTAATTGATATGATATAAAAACGACTGAATTCGGTTTAATTTGCATGAGTTTTGACATATTTTTGGCAAACCTACGGGAATAATTTGACAATGAATCCTTTTCAAATATAATTTTTGCCAATGGGCGCTTTTCATTAGATTTGCAAGCCTGATTATCCTGAAAAATTGTATGCAAAAAACGACGACTGAAGTATTAAAAGATATTCATAAGAATAGCTTATCCCCTATTTATTTATTGCATGGGGATGAGCATTTCTTTATTGACCAATTAACTGATGCGTTTGAAGCGGGGATTCTTTCGGAGGATCAAAAAAGCTTTAATCAATTTGTTTTGTACGGCAAGGATCAGACGATGGCTTCCGTTGTTTCCTACGC
Organism: uncultured Cytophagaceae bacterium; assembly: GCA_903933935.1. GTDB lineage: Bacteria > Bacteroidota > Bacteroidia > Cytophagales > Spirosomataceae > Aquirufa. The sequence goes on along the minus strand of CAIZMB010000124.1, from coordinate 2,718 downwards.
GCGAAGATTCCCTATGATGGCTGAAAAGCAAGTAATTATCGTCAAGGAGGCTATATTTTTGGAAGCGTTGGCCAAAGGAAAAACAGACTCAAAATCAGAAGGAAATCCCAAAGACAAGGGAAATGAAGAATGGAAGGCGTTTGAAGATTATTGTAAAAACCCCACTCCTTCTACGCTTTTGGTCTTTACGATTAAAAACTTACTGACGGATAAATCTAAATTATTTGCTCCATTGGCTTCCCACGGGGTCATTGTGACTTCAAAAAAAATATCGGATGACAAGGTGGGGCAATGGTTAAAGGATTATTTAGCTCAGCGTAATTTACAAATTCAGGCAGTTTCTTTGGAATTAATGGTAAGCAATGTGGGTGCTGACCTACAAAGAATGGCGCATGAAGCCGATAAGTTGATTATTAATGTACCGGCAGGTTCTGAAGTGGGAATCGAGGAAGTAGAAAAGTATGTGGGGATTAGTCGGGAGTATAATTATTTTGAATTTCAAAAGGCTTTAATGCAACGCAATGTAGAAAAGGCGCAGAAAATTGCTTTTTATTTTGCTGAAAATAGTAAGCAGAATCCAAGAGCTCCGATGTTGATCATGCTGTTCAACTTTTTCGCCAAAGTCCTTCAGACGCATGATATGGGTGCTGTTTCGGATGCGGAGATGGCAAAAGTACTGGGGATCAATCCTTATTTTGTCCGAGATTATCTAACAGCGAAACGTAATTATCCTTTGGGAAAGGTTGTTAGGGTCATAGAGGCCATTAAAAATGCGGATTTAAAGATGAAGGGGGTTATAGGCCAGCAAATCACGGATCGAGAGATCATATTGGATTTGAGCTTTGAGATTTTACATCTTTAATTGATGGGCAGGTAATCTTCTGTCTTAATGTATCCTAGATTTCCTTCGTAATAACACAGCGTCCAAATATCTTTTGTGTACCAGTGTGTAATTCGATTCCCTTGGCCCAATATTTTTGCCACTGGTGCTGCTGAGGATGAGAATTCACGTAAATAGGCTTTGTTTTTAAGGATGATCCCAAAATTCAAAAAGGATGGGAAATTAGCCATCATATAAATTAATAAGAGGTATAGCGTCAACGAATAGATATAGGCGTTCGGGTATTTTCTATTTTTTTGTTTTTTATAAATTAGGATGGCTGATGCGTAGATAGCTATTCCAATAAGAAATCCCATGAGGTAAGGAAAAAAAGCGAAGTATATCCAGATTAATTGGTCTATAAAACCAATCGCATAACCTCCCATTTGATGTTTATTGCTTATTTGATTTAATCGTTGGCTGATCAGTGGGCTTGCGTTTTTAGCTTGAATGCTGGATAGGTAAAAGATCTCGTTGGCCCAGTCGTTTTTTTCTTTGGCGATGAATGCAAGTTTTAATTTAATATTTTCAATTTCTTTATAACGAGGATTATAAAATTGTAGGTAAATTTTTTCCGCTTCTAAAAGTTGGTTCGTTTTAAACAGGGAATCTGCTTTGCTGATTTGCTTTGTATCTATTTGGCAATTAGCGTTTTGCCAAATACCTAGATATAAAATGCAGGAAAATATAATTTTATTTAGATGGCTTGCTTGCATAATTCGAAAAACTATGATAGTTTTGCACCGCAATAAAGGGATTTATTTACTGTTTTGCAAACGAAGGCCAACCGTTGGTTGGACTTCCTTTCGGTTCCAGAGTGAACCAATTTATATACAAGCGCAAGCTTGATGATTCCGTAGCTCAGTTGGTAGAGCAATACACTTTTAATGTATGGGTCCTGGGTTCGAATCCCAGCGGGATCACCACTTAAAATCAAAAACACTGTCTATTTCAATATAGATGGTGTTTTTTTTGATCTATACACCAACGATGACTAAGTGTCTCCGCAGTGTCTCCTTTTGAGCCTATTTTTCAATTATAAAAGTCAAAATTAAGCATTCTTTATTAACGCTCTGTAAGTGTCGGTCTTTTCGCTTGCCTATAACGTTTTCGGGCTTGGCGAAGGTGGCGATTTTCACCACAAATGTGTTTGCGGAGCACTGAACCGCCACTTTTGTCAAATCCGTGTTAGTGGTAGTTATTTTTTATTTGTCCTTTGAGCTCACTTAATTTTTTCTTTGCAGCATGTATTTTTTCTTTTTTTCTTAATTCATCAAGTTGTTCATCAAGAATTATTTCAATCCCAACCCTTAAAGTGTCAAAATGAGTGAGACATGTGTTTTCGTCCAACTCATGCACTCCTAAACTTAAAATTGAATACATAGTTTTGTTTTCTACAAGAAAGGTTGGAAGATATAATTTTAATAGTTCTATTTTTTCATCCATTCTTGCCTTATGAAAGTCTGTCTCGGAAATAGTTCCTTCAGTTTTAGACTTTTCAAATGCCATAGAAATTAAATACTCGAAAATTCTCCTTAAATAAACGAATGAACCTATACCGACCCCATTAGCAGATAAGCCTACTGCTCTTGTAAATTCCTTTAATTTTTCTTGAGAAATGAGTTTGCTGTACTGCTTTATTTCTCCAATATGGAAATCAGCGACTGTTGGGAATTGGCCAATTTTAAATATAAATTTTTCTTTAGCATCCCAATAGCAGTAAAAGCGAAATTCATCGTGATACCTTTTACAATTCAAACAAACAGTTCCAAAGCCACCGTTTTTTATAAAAGAATTGTCTTCATATGTTTGCCTTCGAGTAATGGTAAAAGTTGTTT
>CAIZMB010000123.1 GCA_903933935.1 uncultured Cytophagaceae bacterium | reverse complement strand
TTCCTTGTGCGCCGTTTTATAGGAATCATACCATTTGCATAATGGATACAAGCTACTAATGACAAAGATCCAAATTAGGTACACAAAACCTAGGCTATATCCTTCCCCTTTTATGCTAAAAAGGAAGGGAAAGGTTTGTAGACCATTGATCGCTTCAACGAGGGAATGTCCTCTTGAAAAGTACAAAATCATGCAAATGGTGTGCACGAGATAGAAATGAAGGATGTAATAGAAAAAGGCCGTTCTCCCGAAAACTCGGAACGTTTGGGTTATTTTATTTTGGATCGTTTCCAAAAACGATAAAGCTAAAATAGTAATCCCGATCATCACCGACATATAAGCCAAAGAAGGGGGATATTTATGCACTTTTATAAAAGATAAAAACGTGTGAAATCCGGTATTTTGGGGAGTCCAGGGATTTGGATCTCCATAGATATTGATACCTCTCAACACAATAAAAAAAGCAATCAATGATAAGCCAAATTTCAGTAAGATTTTTTGTCTTTGTTCAGAAGTGAATTTAGGGGTAAAGAAAATACCAAAACAATAACCCAGAATCATTAGGCCCGTCCAAGGAACAAAGGGATACATAATGGCAATGACGTGACCTTTCGCGATGGGATATATGGCAAAGGAACCATGGTGAAAAAGATCCCACCAGAAGCCTGCCTTAAATCCGGGTTCTGCCTCCAAAAAGTCTAAGGCATTATGGCCCAAAACAATGAAAAGGCCAATGGCTAATAAAAATTTATAGGGCAAGCGACTCAAAAAACCTAAAATAATCATGCTAATTCCGATCGCCCAAATAACCTGCATGATGACTAAATTATAAAACGGATTAAAAGTCATAGCTAAAGTAATCAAGCCAAATTCGACGAAAATCAGCCATAGTCCTCGCTTGAAAAGAAACGAACTAAGTTCAGATTTTGTCTTTCGCTTGCTTTGTAGGTAAATAGAAAGACCGGAAAGAAAAACGAAGGTAGGGGCGCATAAATGGGTAATCCAACGCGTAAAAAAAAGAACCGGAGTGGTGGTTGATATATTTAGCGGGTCATCTAAATAAGCTCCTTGGTGTATAAAATCCCGAACGTGATCGATCGCCATGATGACCATAACGATTCCCCTTAATACATCAATGGAATCTACTCGTTTTTGTGTGCTCGCTACTGAATTCACTGACATTCTTTATTATAATTTTAGGATTAATTCTTCCAACAACAAATAAGGATTTGAATTTTCGGATGAGCCAGATTTTAATCTCCATTTTTGAAATAAAATATCTTTTGGCCTCATCAATGATTCTTCCCTTTTTCCAATAACATCATAAACGCATTTTCCCAATCTGGAACCGTTTCAGATTCATACCCATAAGATTTGCCGGTGGCAATCGCACTAAAAGCCTTCATCGCCTTTAAATGTGCCCCACTTCGCATGAATTGCATCATCAATTCTCTGCTTTCCCAAGCCGTTAGGGTGCATTGAAAACCATGCATTTTTTTAACTTCACTATGCAGGTTGCCTTCGGCTATTTTCGCTTGACTAAAGGTTGGAATGGCTAACATCCAAAATTTAAAAAATCCAAAAATTCCCTTGGGCTTTAATCCTGTGATGGATATGTACATTTGATGTAAAATATTATTTTATTTGCCATTCTTGTCAATTGCAAAGTAAAATTAAAAAAAGAGGTCAGACCGACCTCTTTTTAAACAGGATAATTTCATTATTTATTGAACAATCCAATCTGTATATTCGTCAGTCATCGTTCCTAACTTGGCTAACTCGTCGGCAACAGGTTTCATTTTAGCATTAGCTGCATTTCCACCAGCATTCATCGTGCCATCAGGATTATAAAATTTATTTCTTTCCGCATCATTTTTATAAATAATTAAGACCCCCATTTTATTGGCTGATTTTCCTCGAACAAATTTTAACACGTGGCTTTGACAAGAAAATGCTTTTGATGAAGCAGGAACCCATTTGGCTTTAACCGCATCTTCAAATTGCTGCATGGTCGTTTTGCCAATTAATTTGACAGAAAAAGTATGCATTCCTACCAAGGTTCCCTTTGGTAAAACTTGGCCAAAAGCTGCTGTGCTCAATAGAACAAAAGCAGCCAAAATAAAAAAGTTTTTCATTGTTTAATTTGGTTTTTGTTGCTTCTTACTCGTATGGCTTTTCAGATTCCGCCCTGTTTTTTAACGTGATTCGCTGACTTCACCTTGTTCAAAAGGTACTTTAAATTCGTATAATATGGTCATCGATTTCAATGATTAGGCCTGAATTTCTTGATTAAATACAGGCCCTTTCATCATTAAATCTATTTCTTTTGAGAAGCGGAAATTGCGGCAGCGGCAATCTCAGCTTTCAAAGGAGCTGAGTCCCACATGCGATACATCTTAACAATTTTATCTCCTTTCCAATAAACCAATAGATGCAAAGGAACAGTATTTCTCGCTTTTGTATAACGGCCTATTCCCACCAAAGTTCCCCAATATCCAGTAATGATCTCCCCATTTGCAAATACAAATGTTTTAATGGCATTCGGACCTGTAGTTACCGTTATTGATGTATTTAGTGTATGTACAAACATATCTCCTAGCAAATGGCCAGAGCGACCACCCGGATTTACTTTGGTTGCATCATTCGGGCCTTCTTGATTATTCGCATGTAAATCTAATACCTGAACGGTATCCACATACAGATTGTGACCAACCATCGTGTCGTTTTTAGCATAAGCTAGTAAAAGCTCTTTCACTTTGGCCGACTTTTCATCTAGCGAAGTAAAGGTGCCAGTTTGTGGATCTTGAGTAGCAATAGCCGCTGCGTCCGCATTTTTTGATTCTTTCGTAGTGCAAGCATTCAATGTTGCCAATACCAAAAGGGATAAGAATAGTTTTTTCATTGTTTTTGTATGATTAATTGAAAGATTATCGGACAAGATAAAAATATCTTTTTGATACTAATAGAAAATCAAATTATTTTTTTAATCACTCAGTTTCAAGACCAAGGTAGGACGCATAAAAAAGCCTCAAAAAATATTTTTGAGGCTTCTATTGATTCGCTAAACGAATTTTAAAAAACTAGGCTTTTTTGGAATTCTCTATATTTCAAGCCGACATCTCTGATGTATTTGGCCTTGTCCGTTTTCATTACGGTTTTGACATCCCGGGTATACGTGTCGCCAAGGTGATCATAATAAAACTCGGTCGTAAACAACATTAATTCAACCATTAAGGGCAACGTATCCAATCCCTTCTTTTCTAACAAATAATAAACGCTTTTCTTATTTATCTCACCTTTAGCCCGAGTAATAAAACCGATGTTCTCGAGCTTTCTTAATCGATTGGATAGCATTTTACTCGGCACTTTTTCAGGAGATTCTTTGAACTCATTAAATAACTTTTTATGACCAAAAATCATGTCCCTGAGTATCAACAAAGTCCATTTGTCACCCAACACATCTAAGCCCGTTGCGATAGGACATAATGACCGAAATGTAATATTATTTTCCTCTTCCATAATCGAAACAAAAGTATGGAAAAAAAAGTCAAAACAGAATTACGTTCAGCATTTTTGAGAAAATAACATTGCCTATTTCTAGTAATGAAAAAAGCCCCGCAAATGCGAGGCTTTCTCTTACAAGCTTTATCGGGAATCCTATTTGAATCCGATTTTAGATAAGCCTTTATGACTAATCACTATCGCTTCTAAAGCTGTTTCGTTGTAACAAGCATCTTGCTCCACGAAATAATGCTGCATACCGGCTAATTTCTTATTATCTAAAATACGTTTGAAATCAATTTTCCCATTGCCTACAGGCGCAAAACGACCTTGATCATCCATATCCTTTACATGCCAAATTTTAAATCTACCTGGATAACGCTTGAAATAAGCCACTGGATCAGCACCCGCTTTGGTTACCCAATATAAATCCATTTGGAAATTAACATTTTTAGGATTGCAATGCTC
>CAIZMB010000122.1 GCA_903933935.1 uncultured Cytophagaceae bacterium | reverse complement strand
TCTCTCATCAGGCAAACTCAAATCGTCTTGAATCGCAAAAAATCCTTCTGATGCATTGTAAATTTCTAAAAATCGAACCTCTGAACTAGGAAAAACTAAATTCTGAAACATCTCTCGGTAAGGCCCAAAAGCCACCGCACCATGTACTAAAAATTCAAAATTGGGCCACACCTCTAAAATTGATTTTTTGCCCGTTATCTCCAATATTTTTTCAATGAGCACCAAAGTCCAAGTGGGTACACCCAAAATGCTGGTCACATTTTCCTTAGACGTTTCAATCGCCATTTTTTCAATTTTTTGATCCCAATCATCCATCAGCGCCACATCTAGCGATGGAGTACGAATAATTTGAGCCCAAATAGGTAAATTTTTCATCACTACCGCTGAAACATCCCCCAGAAGAAGGCTTGAATTCAAGGGATTATTTGATAAACTTCCGCCAATAGATAAGCCTTTCCCTTCAAAAATTTTGGTCTCTGGTTTGTTGTTGATCAACAACGTAATCATATCTTTTCCGCCCATCATGTGGCAGTTTTCTAAAGATTCCTTTGACACTGGGATAAATTTACTACGCGCATTTGTCGTTCCCGAGGACTTAGAAAACCATGATATGGGACTTGACCAAAGTATATTTTGCTCTCCATGCATCATTCGATCAATGTAGGGAAAGATTTCCTCGTAGGTTGATATAGGGACTTTTGCCTTAAATTGTTCGTAATTTCCTATTTCCGAATACCCATATTTCTTTCCCCATTCCGTGTTTCGACCCGAAAATATTAATTCTTCGAGACTCGAATGTTGGAGCTCTAATGGATTATTGAAATGTTCCTCTATTCGAGGCATTCTCCTTTTCATTAACCACAATAAAGTCTCATTGAATAAGGACATTTCAGAGGTTTTTTAGCGTACGGCTAGGATAATCTGTAATGATCTCATCCACACCCATTTGAATCATAGCATTAACATCCGTAAGTTCATTAACAGTCCACGGAATTACTTTCATTCCTTTTGAATGGCAATCGTTTACGATATTCTTCGTTAAAGACGTGAAGTTTGGGCTATAAATTGCAGGAGTAAAACCTAAATCTGCACAGGTACTCTCAGGTCCTTTCCTTGTCACTAAGGCCGATAAATTTACTCGAGGAAAATGCCCCGATTGAATCGATTTATTCCAGTATTTTAATACATTAAAATCAAAACTTTGTAAAATAATATATTCTGGATTGACATATTTGGCCATGACAGCCCAAGCCTTTTCCGAAAACTCATCCACAGTAATAGGCTGGGAAACACCATATTCCTTAGGATCTGACTTGATTTCTATGTTGTAATAAATTTTTTTGCCCGTTTTTTTTCTAAAATCTTCGGCCAATTGAAATACCTCCTCAAGCAAAGGCTTGTAGGCAAATACTTTTTTTTGTTCTGGGAATTGCGAGTTTCCACGTGAGCCTACATCAAACTTCCTAACCTCACTATAACTCATTTTAAATACATTAAGTGCGTTTTCCTCCGATTTTTGTACAGGCGTTCCATCTGGCTTTATGGCATATAATGAATTCATATAGGGTTCATGGGAAACAATCACTTGGCCATCTGCAGACATACAAACGTCCATTTCAAGAACTGTAATTCCCATTTCCAACGCATGCTGAAACGCAGGTAGGGTGTTTTCTGGAAACTCCCCCCGACAACCCCTATGACCTTGAATAATTGGCTTTTGTGCCATCAGCGTAATTTGACTTAAAAGAACTAAAATACTGACCATTAGCTTCATCGGTGAGAACTTTCATTTAATTTTTTCCGATCCTTCATGATTTCATTTACTCGCTCATACAATTTGATAAAATCTTTGGGCTCTCTAACATACGAATCAAAACTCTTTACAAAGGAAGCTGAATCTATAGCATGTTTTTTCAAAGTTGCCTTTTCCAATTGGTGATAAAGTAACAAATTAGTATCTGGACTAATAATTTCCATCCTACTAATTTTAACTTCATCTAAATGAATGTCAACCAATATTTCGGCCATTTTTTCTTGATCCAATCGATAGCGATTCTGATCATTTTGACAAGAAAAAATAACTAAAGCAAGGACGACAAAAAGGTATTTCATGAGCCAAATTTACGTACAAATTAGAAAGCTTTTGTGGGATTTCGCGAAGATTGCTCAAAAAATAGGTAATTTAGCAAGCATATACCTCTTAAATTACTCATTTAGAAATGGATATCCGTGCATTTCTTTCCCATATTGTACAGTTGGACATTCGCATCAGAAAAGCGATTAATACACAAATGCACGGGAATTTCTCCTCTGTTTTCAAGGGATCTGGGTTAGAATTTAGTGATTTGAGGCAATATCAATATGGTGACGATGTTCGGCATATCGATTGGAATTCAACGGCAAAGGGACACGGCACATTTATTAAGTTATTTAAAGAAGAAAAAGAGCAAACGGTTTTTTTCTTGTTGGATGTCAGCTCATCTCAAAACATTAGTAACGGGGACGATTCAAAACTGAAAACACTTAAAGAAGTGGCAGGAGTCCTGACATTTTCGGCGATGCAAGAAGCTGGGAATATTGGCTTGTGTTGTTATTCAGATAAAAATGAAAAATTTATAGCCCCTGGCGCAGGCAAAAAACACGGCTATCAGGTCATCAATGAATTGTTCAAATTAAACCCTGAAAATAACGGAACAGATTTAAAACAAGCGTTGAAATTCACACTTCAAGTTTTAAAAAGAAAAAGCCTCATTTTTGTCATATCTGACTTTATTGACGATGACTACCACGACTTATTGCGCGCCATGTCAAAAAAGCATGATTTAGTCATCATACAGATTAACTCTGATATCGAATTAAAGTTGCCCGCTATGGGAATTATCCCGATTTATGATCCTGAGAAAAGAAAGACAACATGGGTAAATACATCATCAAAGTCCTTTAAAACTTTATTAACCCAAGAAATTCATACCAATGCGCAGGATCTAAACGACCTTTGTAAGCAGTGGCAAGCCAATTATATTCAAATAAAAGCAGGGGGTGATTTTGTACCTAGTCTGATTAAACTTTTCAGAATTAGAAAATAATGCAAGAGAAACCGATACAAATTTATGGTTCATTTATTGAAGATTCAGCAAAAATAGGCCAACCGGTTCACTATGTTCTAAAAGTACTTCATTCAAAAAATCAAGAACTTTTTTTTCCAGGAAATAACAAAAAATTTGGTCATTTTGAACCTATTAAAAAAGAATATTTTTCAACTCAAACATCTGAAAAAGGAAGTTTAGATTCAGCTATCTATACATTTAGGTTTTTCGATATCGCTGATTTTCAAACACTTAGTTTACCCATTTACATAATCAATGCATCAGATTGCACAAAAATTTATCCAAAAGTCGACACCATATTTCTAAAGAGATTAGTGCCGCACCCTGAATTGATCAATGTAGATGCGATAATCAGTAACGTTGAAATTCCATTATTAAAACCAAAAACAAACATTAAAAATGTCTTTATTGGGGGGATAGAAATTCTTTTAATTACCGGAATCATTTATTGGGTGTTTGGGGCCAATATTAGTAGGGCCTATCGATATTATAAACTATGGCGAAAAAACAGCGAATTTAGGCGCGCATTTCAGAGGCAATCAAGATCAATCTCTCAAGATCCAAAAGGAATTCAAAGGCTTGAAAATGCAACTTTAGTATGGAAAATATATATTGAGAAGTTAACGAAAACTCCCTTTTCTACATTCACAACCACCGAGATGGTTGATAATTTAAAAGATAAACGACTTGCAAAAGCTTTAAAAGCCATAGATTCTGCTATTTATGGTGGAAACTTTTCAGAAAAAACCATGGAATCTGTGAACATCATGGTTGAAATTGCCAATGCAGCTTACCAAACTGAGCGTAGAAAAATTAAACTTGAGCGGAAGAAAAAATGAAATTTGACCTAAATTATTCATGGTTAAAACTAAAAACGATCTTTACTTATGATTGGGAAAACCCCTTTTTTCTATATTTAATTCCCTTACCGCTTGTCATTATCCTAATTTCTTCATTGATGAATAGGAGAAAAAAATCAAGGATTTCTTTATCTTTTTCTGCCCCTATGGAACAAAAAAAATGGATCCATATCATTAGTTTTATTCCAAAAACCATAGAATCCCTTTGCGTCTTATGCGTTATTCTTGCCATCGCAAGTCCGTATAAAAAAATCATACAAACCGAAATTAAGCGTGGAGGAGTCGATATGGTCATGGCAATCGACTTGTCAAGCTCCATGCTGACCCAAGATGTTTTTCCATCACGTCTTGAAGTAGCTAAGAAACTGGCCATTTTATTCGCCAGAAATAGAAGCCAAGACCAAATATCTCTTGTCGCATTCGCGGGTGCACCCTATTTAGCTAGCCCATTAACGAGTGATTTAACTTATATAACCAAAGCCCTCTCCCTTTTACAATCGAGTCAAATAAAGGAGGAAGGAACCGCATTAGGGGATGCGTTAGGAATGTCCATTAATCAAATTAGGGAAGAAAAAAATCCAAAAAAGGTCGCCATTATCATCAGCGACGGGAATAATACCACAGGTAATTTAGATCCTATCACCGCAGCTAGTTTGGCAAAATCTTTTGGAATTAAAGTGTATACCATCGCTGTGGGAAGCAATAAACCGTCACTGGATCCTGTGGACGAATCAACTTTACGTTTAATGGCTGAAAAATCGAATGGCCAATTTTACAGAGCAACTGATTCAAAAACATTAACTGCCATCTTTAAAGAAATTGATTTTTTAGAAAAATCTCGCACCTTACAAGTCACCAATGAAATTCATGAAGATGCAAAACCCATTTTCATCAAACTGGCTTTCCTATTTTTTTGCGTCGGCATTTTGCTCAAATTAACTCCTATTTCAAATATTTTAGAAGACTAATATGGTTCTATTTCCCAACGCTAAAATAAATTTGGGTTTATTCATTACGAAAAAAAGAGTCGATGGTTTCCATGAACTAGAAACTTGCTTTTTCCATATTCCATGGTCTGACATTTTAGAAATTACTCCTGCTGCAGCTTTCAAATTTAGCTCAAGCGGCTTGCCAATATCGGGCGAAATACAAGACAATTTGTGTTACAAAGCATTTCGCGCGTTATCTGAGGATTTTAAAATCCCAAATGTCCACATTCACCTACATAAAATTATCCCAATGGGTGCGGGACTCGGTGGTGGGTCTTCGGATGCTGCAAATACCTTAATGGGCTTAAGGGATTTATTTGAGTTACCCTTGACAAACCAAGAACTGATTCCTTATGCGCAAAAATTAGGCAGTGACTGTGCCTTTTTTCTACATACACAAGCGCAATTTGGGACAGGGAAAGGAGATGAATTGACTCCCATTCAAACGAATCTTAGTGGTATTTACGCGATCATTTTATACCCTAATTTTGGTATATCAACCCAAAAAGCTTATGCGGGAGTTCAGCCAAATCCCGCTCCAGGGTTGCTTCCAGATTTACTAAAGTCACCTATATCCAATTGGAAGAACACCGTAAAAAATGATTTTGAGAATACTTTATTTTTAGAATATCCATTGCTCGCTGAAATAAAGCAAGACATGTACGATCTAGGGGCAGTTTATGCTGCAATGAGTGGGTCGGGTTCAACCATTTTTGGTCTATTTAAAAACGAAGTTAGCCCAAGAGATTCATGGGCTAACTTCGCTAAATGGGAAGGATTTATCCCTTAATCTTTTGCAAAAATTGCTTCTAAAGCAGATGCGCCACTGATGACCAATTTACCTTCAGGCAAATTAACGAGCGGCTTAATGCCCACCAAATCTTTTGTTGAACTTAAGATTTCTACAGGGATTTGTTTCATCGTTCCCGCTGGGCTTTCTATGTAAATAAATCCAGCCTTACCTACTCGAGCCAATGCAGCCTGAGGAACAGCGGACATAGATTTTGACCCCACCGTGATTTTTGCACTTACAAATTGGCCCACTGTAAATAATTTTTCCTCTGCCGTTTTCTCAAAATGGCCATGAACTGAAGTAGTCCTTGTCTCCAAATTAACTTGCTGGCCAATCAAAAATATTTTCGCTTTTACGCGTAAGCCTTCTGACTCCACCAGAATAGTTTGGCCTAATTTCAACTTCGATAAATCTTTTTCAAATACTTTTACTTCTACATGTTTATCCAGTGTCCCTACTATTTTTACTAGGATATCTGCGGGTGTTACATATTTACCGATCGCTAAATATTGTTCCTCAATGTAGCCATCGATGGGTGATTTGACAGCTAATACAGCATTCATATTCCCCTTTGCTAAGGCTCTCAAATCACATCCTATCATCTCAAGTTTCAAGCTCAATGACTTGACCTGAGTCTGCAAATTAACCTGATCAGCCTCCGCTTGTTGGAATTTTTTCTTAGAACCTACCTCCTCATTACTTAAAACTTGTTGGCGCGATTTCTCAACATTTGACAAGCCCAGCGCACTCAAAGCTTGCAGGTATTCTTGTTGCATTTGAATGTAGTCCAAACTATTAATAGTTGCTAATACTTGGCCCTTGCTCACCTTTTTACCTGGTAAAAGCTCAAATGTTGACTTTACATATCCCGCAATAGGTAATGAAACTGAGGCGATAGAAACTGGAGGTACGTCAATTAACCCAGCACATTTAACTTCTTCCCCCATTTCATGTTGGACAATTTCCCCTAGATTTATTCCTGCATTTTGTTTTTGCTCTGCGGTCAATTTTATTTCCTGTGCAGCTGCGGCGTCAGGTTGATCCGTTGATTCCATTTTCTTTGAATCACATGAAGCTAATATGATGAGCCCCAATACTATTATTTTTATATGCTTATTCATTGCCTAAAATTGTTTCGATTTGAATGACTGTTTGGTTGTAAGCCAAAATCTCTTGTAAATATTGTTCTCTTATTTGCCATGCTTGTTGGGCATTTTGCAACATTTCTACGTACTCAATTTCACCTGCCTTGTAGCTTTTTAGTGCAGTAGATTCGAGCCAATTTGCCTGAGGCAAAGCTATATCCTGGAAATAAGCAAGGGAGTTTGAGTACTTATTTAATTGGGCCATATAGGACGTATACTCCCTCGTTAATTGATCTAAATTTTGATCTTTCTGACTTTCAAATACCTCAACTTGTTTCTCTGAAGCCGCAACTCTAGCCTTTTGTCCTTTGGTGAAAATGGGAATCCCGACGCCCGCTTGCACATAATTTTGACCTCCAAAATTTTCAATACTTTGAGACACTAGGCCAAATCGTAAATCGGGTTTTAATTTTTGACGTTCCACTTGTACCTGTAATTTGCTTGCGTCAATTTGCTGGTCGATCCATTGGACTTGAGGATTATTAGAAACCTCTTTAGTCAAAAACTTAGCTTCCCGATTTAGCTTTTCGACCGCACTAATTTCAAATGCCTGTGGATAATTAGTCCAATACGCTAAGTTTTGAAGGCTAGTTTTCATGTCAGATTCCACTGCGAATCGCTTCTGCTGAAACTCCCTCAACCGTGATTCCGCAGCGACCAATTCCAATCGATTCGTCTCACCTTCTTTAAATTTTAAGGCCGCCGCTTTTTTCATTTGTGAATATATACTATCCTGCTTTTGAAGAAACTCATGGTTTTTTTGTTGGACCATCAACAAATAATAATACCATTTTACGGACGATGCGACTAAATTTTGGGTGATCTTAAGTCTTTTTTCGGCTACCAATTTTTGAGAACTTAGCGCTTTCACTTGGGCCTTTAATAAACTAGGCCATGGAATGTTTTGGTTCGCAATGATGGTATAATCTTGACTAAAATAAGTCTGTGTTTTCCCATATTGAAAGTCTACTGATCCCTTAGGAAGTTCCCGGCCAGTCCCGATAAATGCTTCAGCGGCCTGCACCTCCAATTTCCCAGTATTAATTAACTTATTGTTTTTCGCCGCATGATCAAGGCAGTTTTGAAGGCTCAATTTGGTTGGATTTTGAGCCGTCATACTGAAGCTAAAGCAAAGCAATAATGCAATGAGACCTATCGATTTTTCCTTTAATTTTCTTTCTTTTCTAGTCATAATAATCGAGTATACCACAGGGATGACCACCAATGTCAAAAAGGTAGCGGTAATTAAACCACCTATAACAACAGTGGCCAATGGCCTTTGAACTTCTGCGCCTGGCGACTGACTGAGGGCCATCGGAAGAAAGCCTAAAGAGGCAACCGAAGCCGTCATTATCACGGGCCGAAAACGTAATTCTAGGCCTTTGGCCAATCGCTCTTTAACACTTAAGCCTTCATTTGCAAGTGTCTTAAAGAATGATAGCAATACGATTCCATTGAGAACTGCCACCCCAAAGAGTGCGATAAACCCGATACCAGCAGAAACGGAAAATGGCATATCACGTATCCAAAGTGCCCAAATTCCTCCAATCGCAGAAAGCGGAATGGCCAAATAAATAATGGAGGCTTCCACAAAGGATTGAAATGTAAAAAAGAGTAAGATAAAAATAAGGGCCAATGCGATAGGAACCACTAAAGAAAGTCGGGATTTCGCAGCGACTAAATTTTCGAAAGTACCTCCATAGGTCACGTAGTAACCTGCTGGCAAAACCACCTTATTTTTCATCACCGCTTGAATATCAGCGACCACGCTTTCCACATCTCGGTTTCGAACATTAATCCCGATGGTAATTCGGCGGTGTGTATTGTCCCGAGCAATTTCAACCGGAGCATTTTCATAATCTACTTCGGCCACTTCTTGCAAAGGAATATGTGATCCATTAGGTAAATCTAAATAAAGCTCCCTTAAATTTTGAATATCTGTCCGGTGGGCTGAATCCATTCTGACTACAAGATCAAAACGTTTTTCACCCTCCATGACAATTCCTGCGGTCTCGCCAGCAAATGTCATTTTGATCATCCGATTAACATCCTGAATTTGAAGGCCATATTGTGCCATTTTGTTGCGGTTGTATCTAACAACGAGCTGAGGAATTCCGTCAATTTGTTGGACTTTAATATCCCCGACACCCTCTATTTTTCGAATATACCTAGCTGCATCCGTTGCGTGAGAAAAAAGCTCATCTAAATCTTCTCCAAAAATTTTAATGGCAATATCCGATTTGACCCCCGCAATCAATTCATTAAAGCGCATTTGAATCGGTTGCGTGAATTCAAAATTAACTTCTGGGAAAACATCTAAAGCTCGGTCCATTTTTTCTTCCAGCTCTTGGGGTGTTTTAGCCGCTTTCCATTCGGATGGTTCTTTTAAAATAATCAGCAGATCACAAGCATTAATTCCCATCGGATCCGTCGGAATTTCCGATGCCCCAATGCGAGAAACAACTTGCTTGATTTCGTTTGGAAACTTTTTCATTAACAATTTTTGTGCCTCAGTATTCACGTGAATGCTTTGGGATAAACTGGCGTTAGTTGGCAAAATAGCCTCCACCGCAAAATCACCTTCATTTAATTCTGGGATAAACTCACCTCCCAACGTTGTAAAGAGCCAAATGCTGCCAATAAACAAAATCCCTGAACTTATGATCACCCATCTTCTCGACTTCAAAGCCCAGTCAACAATCGGTTTATAGCCACGGTACATAAAATTCATGATCCGATCCGCAATGGTCAATTGGTGACTTATTTTTTTATTCAAAAACAAGGCTGACATCATGGGAACATACGTCAATGAAAGCAGCAAAGCACCAAAAATGGCAAAACTAACTGTTTGTGCCATAGGCCTAAACATTTTACCTTCTATGCCACCTAGGGCCATAATAGGTAAATAAACAATTAAGATGATAATGACACCAAAAGCGGCCGACTGAAAAATAGCTTGCGAAGAAACCGTTACCTCCTCATCCATGGCATGTTGGCTCAATACTTCTCCCTTTCGATGGAGATGCAATCGATGTATAATGGATTCGACAATGATGACTGCGCCGTCTACAATTAAACCAAAATCAATCGCTCCAAGGCTCATCAAATTAGCTGAAACTCCAAAAATATGCATCATCGCAAAGGCAAAAAGAAGGCATAATGGAATCACAGAAGCGACAATTAAGCCTGCTCTAAAATTGCCTAGAAGTAAAACCAAGATAAAAACGACGATTAATCCTCCTTCCATTAAATTTTTTTCAACCGTCGAAATGGATTTTCCAATTAAGACACTTCGATCTAAATAAGGTACAATTTTGATCCCTTGCGGCATTGTTTTTTGGATTGCCTCCAATCTCAACTTCACATTTTTAACGACATTGTTGGCATTAGCCCCTTTCAACAAAAGCATCACGGCACCTACCACTTCTCCCTTGCCATTCCTAGTCATCGCTCCGTATCGAACGGCCTTCCCAAACTGAACTGTTGCAACATCTTTGATTAAAATAGGTAATCCACCGGGTCCTCTTTGAACGACAATTGTATTTTCAATATCCTCTAAAGAGTTTAGCATCCCCTCAGACCTAATGAAATACACATCAGTGCCTTTTTCTAAATAACTACCTCCTGAGTTGGAATTATTATTTTCTAAAGCTGTAAAAATCTGATTAATCGACACATTGGCTGCACTAATTCGTTCAGGATTAATGGCGACTTCATATTGCTTTAAATTTCCCCCAAAAGAACTCACTTCTACTACGCCTTTAATTCCGAGTAACTGCCGTTTAACGATCCAATCTTGGTAAGTTCTTAAATCAGTTAATGAATATTGATTTTCAAAAGCGGGATCAACTTCCAACGTATATTGATAAAATTCCCCGAGGCCTGTGGTAATAGGTGCCATTTCAGGCACTCCAGCACCTTTTAATAAATATGGCTCGGCACCCTTCAGCTTCTCGGAAACTTGTTGGCGCGCCACTTCCATCGCTACCTCATCTTCAAAGACGACGGTAATAATGGAAAGTCCCATCCTAGAAACTGAACGGATATCCCGCACATTGGGAATCGTTCTTAATGAAATTTCTAAGGGATAGGTGACAAATTTTTCGACTTCCGACGCCGCTAAAGCGGGCGACTGAGTGATTACTTGAACTTGATTCGATGTAATATCAGGCAAGGCGTCAATGGGCAATTGGCTTAAAGAATAACTTCCCCAAGCAATTAAGCCGATGACGAAAATTCCCACAACTAATTTATTGCGGATACTAAATGAAATTATTGAATTGATCATATGTCTTTATGTTTACTTAAAAAATATTTTGCTATTTTTTAAGCCCTTGGAGGCGCGATCAAAACGCGGGATAAGGAAAAATGATAAAGATTTATTTGTTGGAGATCTTTCCTACGTGACATCACCATTAAAATAGGCCAAATACATAAAAAGTACAAACCCGGAATAACATAGCCAATAATCCCATTAAAATCGATGGAAGGGAGACTTGGATGCTTACTTGTTTTACTATGTTTCGAATCAGCTGCATAATGTAGCCAAAGAAAATCGACAAAATTGAAATTGGTTTTTTCTATCTTCTGATGCTGCTGAAAATGTTTTAATAGTTCGTTTGCCTTAAATGATTGTTCCAATCCTACTTTAGGCAGAAGACTACCAAAAATAAATAAAACAAAAAGAAAAGAGACCGCTACATTTTTCATTCCCTAAATGTACAGAAATTTCGAAAATTAAATGGATATTTATGCTTTGAAAAAATAGTAGATTGAGACAAAAACGCTTTAATACACGATTAATTTAAGGAATCTCCCGCCTATTTATGGATGAAATAAACCTTTTATGGCATCAATTGACCGATTCGGAAACTATCATCCGATCGGGATTGCTGGTCATTACCTTAATAGTCTTTGCGGAAAATGGTCTATTTTTCGCTTTTTTTCTACCTGGCGATTATTTACTCTTCCTAACCGGTGTTTTCGGTGGAACAGGCGTTTTAAAAGAACCTTTGTCGACGATCTTACTCAGTATATTTCTAGCCTCTGTCATCGGGTCATTATGTGGTTATTTACTCGGTCGATTTTTCGGAAACTCTCTTCAAGGGAGGCCTGATAGCTTCTTTTTCAAGAAAAAACATTTAGAATCTACGAGAGATTTTTTTGAAAAATATGGTTTTGGGGCTTTAGTCCTCAGCCGATTTTTACCTGTTGTACGAACATTCACCCCCATTCTAGCTGGAATAAGCAAAATGTCATGGTATAGCTTTTTGTTTTTAAACGTTTTTGGCGCAGCCATGTGGGTTGGGATATTAGTCGCCGGAGGATATTACATGGGACAGCATTTTCCATGGATTATAAATTATGTCCAATACATCATCTTGTTTTTTTTAGGAATCACTACTTATACGATAATCAAAGGCTATTTGAAATTCAAAAAATGATCGAGCAATTTGCATATGTATTTGCTTTTTTGGCAGCAGGCATTTTATTTATTGCCTTGATATTATTTATATCGCGTTCATTAAGACCATTTAGACCCAATGTAGAAAAGCTAAGCACCTATGAATCAGGAGAAGAGCCTATGGGGAATGCCAATATTCGCTTCAACCCAAGGTTTTATGTAATCGCGCTTTTGTTTGTTCTATTTGAAGTGGAATTAATATTTCTATTTCCCTGGGCAGTCGTTTTTGGAAATAAACAATTAGCCTTAGCGGACTCAAATTGGCCAATCTATGCCTTAGTGGAAATGTTTATTTTTGTAGGAATACTGGCTCTAGGCTTAGCTTTTGCTTGGGTTAAAGGCTATTTAACATGGGAAAAACCAATAGTTAATCCTGAAAAAATGAATAGTCCTATCCCGATGGATGTGTATAAAAAATATTTGCCTAAATCGAAATAATTACCACCTTGGATTTGTGGAATACACTTTATTCTTCATTTTAATGGCAATCATTATTTCATGAGAGCCTAAAGAGGTCCGAGCCAAACCTAAACTATGGTTTTCATAGAGGTAAGTCATATTCAAACTTTGATTTAAATGCACCCCAAACATGGCTCCTATTGCCTCGTTATGTCTATATGAGGCACCCATCCAGACTAAATCGTCAAAATTTATTTTAAAGTTCCCTTCCACACCAAAGGCAGCATTTTTCATGTATTTGGCCAAGATGGAAGGTGAAAAAGTCCAATAGCGTCCTACTTTTATCTCTCTTCCAAATTGGAAAAATAAATTTGGATTTGTTTGGCCTAACCAAAGAATTCTGACTGTATCACTTTCCGCAATATTCGTTCGGGTTAAACTATAATTATCCATCACAATTTGGTTTGCCGACAGGCCAATGTGAAATTTTCGATTATAATAAAGTATTCCTACATTGACTAAAGGTTGGATTCCATTCAGTTTTGACTGGGTCATATAAGGATCTCCCTCATCTTTTACGGTAAAGCCCCCTATGCTAAGGCTTCGTTGGTATACGCCGACCGTAGCGCCGACCGCCAATTTCTCTTCTCCACCTAATGACAAGTGATATCCATAGGAAGCCCCTAAAGAAATACTTGACAGAGGACCAAAATTATCGGTCATTGCCTGTAGACCTAAGCCTTGATGAAAATTAGCTCGATAGGTCTTTTTTCGTATTCTAGTTGGCGTAAACGTCCTCCTTATCGTTTTCGACATAAATGGCGTTTTGCCTGAAGATGTACGATCTGTCTTATCAAAGGCCATATTAGCCGTAGCATAAAAACTAGACATATTGGTGTTAAAACCGGTCCATTGTTGGCGATATCCCGTTTTTATATCCCAATAATCCTCATATCCCGTAAAGGCAGGATTATATAGATATCTGTTCATCATGTATAAGCCAAATTGAGGTGTTTGCTGGGCTAGGCCAACAAATGACATACATAAGACAAAAAGAAGAATTAAAAATCTCATTACTAGGGGTTCGAACCACAAAAATCGGTTAAATATATTTAATTTCGTAAGATATTTTTGGAAAATAAATTGGCACTAAAAATTATACCCAAGATATCCATTGTTCCATGCAAGTCAAAAGTTACCCCATTGAAAGTCTACAATCATTCTCAAAACTGCTAATTGATTACTTAGCGGAGTTTCCTGCGTTAGCTACCTTTTATGGAAATACTCCTCATTTGGAAAGTTTTGAAAGACAAATAGCTGAAAAAAAATCATTTAGTCAATCTAATAGAGTCATTTTACACGAGGTAATTAAGGGGCAATATAATGACCTTGGGCTTGAAGTGGAGATTGATTCTATATTAGATGAAAATACGTATACGGTTACTACTGGGCACCAATTAAATATTTTTACGGGGCCGCTTTATGTGATTTATAAAATCGTGTCAACGATCAATCTTGCCAAAAAATTAAAAGCAACATACCCAAAAGCTAATTTCATTCCGGTCTATTGGATGGCCACGGAAGATCATGATTGGGATGAAATAAATCACTTCCATTGGTTAGGTAAAAAATTCGAAATCACCACTTCACAAAAGGGAGCTGTCGGCAGATTTTCTTTATCGGAATTTGAGCCATTTTTGAAAGAGATTCCTTTCACAACATCAGCCTTTCAAGAGGCCTATTCACAAGCAAAAAACTTAAGCCAAGCGGTACGCCATTACATGCATGAATTGTTTGGAGATCAGGGCCTAATCTGTCTTGATGCAGATGATGCTAGTTTGAAATCCATTTTTGCGCCGATTGTTTTGGCTGATTTATTTGACCAATCGCATCTCGCACCTGTGGAAAATGCAACCAAATCATTAATCGAAATGGGGTATAAAACTCAGATTAATGCAAGAGAAATTAATTTGTTTTATTTACAAGGCAATAAAAGAGAACGTATTGTACAAACCAGTAATGGTTTTGAAGTTGCAGCTTTAGGTTTACATTTTACTACGGATCAAATATTGGAGGATGTGAAAAATAATCCATCCTGTTATAGCCCTAAC
>CAIZMB010000121.1 GCA_903933935.1 uncultured Cytophagaceae bacterium | reverse complement strand
ATTTTAATTTAAACATTTTATATATTTTTATTAAAGCACAAAATTATAAAAAAAGCTCATAATTCTTTAATTTTATACTAATTATAAATACCAATTAACAAATATCAAGTAATCATTAACCAGTGGAAGAAATAGAAGAAACCCCCAAAGTAGTTTACAATGATGATAGTATTAGGTCATTAGACTGGAAAGAACATATACGATTAAGACCCGGTATGTATATCGGAAAATTAGGTGATGGTTCATCCGTAGATGATGGTATATATGTTTTAGTAAAAGAAATCATGGATAATTCAATTGATGAACACATGATGGGAAACGGTAAAGCTATCGATGTAAAAATATCGGATCATAAAGTTGAAGTGCGTGACTTCGGAAGAGGAATTCCTTTGGGTAAAGTAATTGATTGTGTTTCCAAAATTAACACTGGAGGTAAATATGACTCAGGAGCTTTTCAAAAATCCGTAGGTCTAAATGGTGTTGGTACTAAAGCGACAAATGCATTATCTCAATATTTTAAAGTACAATCTTATCGAGATGGATCAACAAAATGGGCCGAATTTTCTAAAGGCGAGCTTAAAAATGAGTCAAATGGCATTGAAGCTTCAAATGCAAAAAGTGGCACGCATGTGATTTTCGAGCCTGATAACAGCATTTTTAAAAATTATCATTTCATTCCTCAGTATCTAGATTCATTATTTTGGAATTACGCCTATTTAAACGCTGGACTTACGATTAATTTTAATGGAGAAAAATATTTCTCTCAAAATGGCTTGCTTGATTTATTAAATAAAAAAACAAATTCAGAGGAAAATCGCTATCCAGTAATTCATTTAAAAGGTAATGA
Organism: uncultured Cytophagaceae bacterium; assembly: GCA_903933935.1. Taxonomy (GTDB): domain Bacteria; phylum Bacteroidota; class Bacteroidia; order Cytophagales; family Spirosomataceae; genus Aquirufa. Next base: position 732 of record CAIZMB010000121.1, on the reverse strand, counting down.
TATTGAAATGGCCATTACTCATAATAATCAATACGGTGAGGAATATTATTCATTCGTCAACGGCCAAAATACTACTCAAGGAGGCACACACTTAGCTTCTTTTAGAGAAGCACTTGTTAAAACTTGTCGAGAATTTTACAAAAAAGAATTTGACCCCTCTGATATACGAGCAAGTATTGTAGGTGCAATCGCTATTAGAGTACAAGAGCCTGTTTTTGAATCCCAAACAAAAACTAAACTAGGATCAACGACTATTTCACCCGATTCTAATTCAACATCCATTCGATCATTTATTGGTGATTTTATTAAAACTGAATTAGACAATTTTTTACATAAAAATCCAAGTACAGCAGATGCTATTTTAAAAAGAATATTACAATCAGAAAGAGAGAGAAAAGATATAGCTGGAATTAAAAAGTTGGCCAATGAGCGTGCTAAGAAAGCCAATTTACATAACAAAAAGTTGAGAGACTGTCGCATACATCTTTCAGACGAAAAATCAGACTCAAAACATGATACCATTTTATTTATTACAGAAGGGGATTCAGCAAGTGGAAGTATTACAAAGTCCCGTGATGTGCAACTGCAAGCTGTATTTAGTCTTCGTGGAAAGCCTTTAAATAGTTTTGGCCTAACTAAAAAAATAGTATACGAAAATGAAGAATTCAATTTGTTGCAACATGCATTAGATATTGAAGATTCATTAGATAATTTAAGGTATAATAAAATAGT
>CAIZMB010000120.1 GCA_903933935.1 uncultured Cytophagaceae bacterium | reverse complement strand
CCTACGCATTCACAGTAGTGCCGCAGAGTTTGAAAGCGTTACGTTTGTTGTGAATAGCTTTCAAAATTGTATTTTTACCTACGCATTCACAGTCATCTGTACCTTTTCTTCCCAACCTTTATAGTTGTGAATAGCTTTCAAAATTGTATTTTTACCTACGCATTCACAGTATATAAGCACCTAAATAGCTTATATACTGTGAATTGTGAGTAAATTTAGGATTAAAATTCAAGCCTTCATTTTAGAATATTTCGAGTTGTTGGGGCGGTTTTTCATTTCGCTGAGCTTTCTGACCAAAGAAGACTTCCATCATTCCAAATTGGCGATCGGTAAATTTTATTAAACAAATTTTGCCATACTCTGGTAGATTTTTACGAATTCTTCTTGCATGCACTTCGGTATTTTCCATGGAAAAACAAAAGCGCAAATAAATGGAAAATTGAAACATCGTAAAACCGTCTTTGATTAGCATTTTACGAAAATCTGCCGCTACTTTACGTTCTTTTCTAGTTTCCGTAGGCAAATCAAAGTAGACGAATAGCCACATGCTTCTATATTGATTTAATCGATCATCGAATCTATCATGCATACAAGGGATATAGAATTTTTCTTGTTCTTCCCACATAACACTCATAAAGAGAGCTTGTCGTACGACTCAAAGCGACCATTAATGGACTCTTTTGCCCATCTAAAATTACGTCTGTTCGCATGATGCTCATCAAATGTATTTTAAACTCTTTTTTCAATTCATGAAAATCCTCTCCACTGTCCACTAATTCCAAAACTAAGGCATCTACAAAAGGACGGTAAGGTTCCATGATATCGTCTGCAAGACCAAAAGCATTGTATTTATTTTTGTGAAATATTCCTAGCATGGGCAACATCCCTGATGAGACGATAGCCCTCGCTGTGATACCTCTTAAAATACTATAGCCATAATTCAATAAATGATTTGGTGATTCACCTTCTGGATGGCGCGTAAACCCTTCAAATGGAAAAAGCCGCGACCAATACTGGACCGCGGCTCTTGCTTCATGATTTTTTTGATCTCCAGATTGTACTTCTCGGCTCCAGCGTAGTAAGTTGTCTACATCTTTTCCCCTTGTATGCAATAAGCGAGCTTGATTTACAATTTTAGCTGAGACAGTTTGCTGCCAAAGGTTTTTCTTTAATGGAAGAGATGCCTCTAACTGTGTCCTGATTCGCTCGGTCTGTTGAGTGTGCCCCTCCAATTGCAACATAAGTCCAGATGGCATATGTCTTTCATCACAACTAAAGACTCCAACCCCATAAGACATTAACTTATTTATCAGGGAAAAGCTTATGGTAACATGCAATGATTCTATGATAATGATGCCAAGATCTTCTATGGGAATTGTTATTGGCTTGACAAATTCCTCCGGATAAGTAATTAACAATTGCTCTAATTGTAAACTCAAATAGGCTGGATTCTCAAAAAACAAAGTCCGTTTAATCATCTTTAATATTCTCCTACTTTAACTATTTGACCTAAATGATTAATCCGAGCTTTGATTATTCCGTTTATCCCTGTTAACCCAGATCTCTTAAAGCTTAAACCTTTCAATTCTTTCACATCATCGACACTAGTTTCTAAATGATGTCTGAAAAAATAATCTTTTTTGGCTATTTTCTGTACCCGATACAAATGCTTACTAATTAATGCATAATTCTGAGGATCTTCTAAATTAATTTCAGCTGGGTCAAAACCATCTGCTGGGAAAACGAAAAATTCATTTTGTTTCATCGTAAACAAAAACTTCCAGCCACTTACATGAATTTTACGAATAATTGATTCTCCTATGGTAACGCGTGAAACAGCTTCATAAAATGAAACTATTTCCTCTTGCAAATTTCCCTCAGTATCCTCAAAAATTGCCACATGGTGGTTATTTCCAGTACTCACAAAATCTGCAGGAATGGGTATTCCACTAGAGTTCAATATCTGTTTTCCATATAAATCTTTTTTACTATGTAGGGCTTCTACATTATTTACGCCGGTCATTGTTACACGCTTGATGGCAATTTTTTCTCCCTTGTCTAAATAAATCGGATTTTCATCTAAGTTGATAAATGCTTTTTTGGGGTCTCCATCAAAAGAATTTAATCGATCTAGTAGTTTCTGCTTTACACCTGGGTCAATAATTTTCTCAATCTGCTTGACATCTAAATTGGGTCCTACTGAAACTCTTTTGGTATAGAGCTCTTCCAAAGTGACCAGTTTTACTTTATCCGCTACCTTATATTTCTGCCGACTATCTAAGTAAATGGGATTATTCGCTAAACTATTTTTCCCGGTAAAGGCTTTTTGGGGATCATTACCATTGGCTTCTAAACGTGCTAATAGTGCTTCACGCTCATTTTTCTTTGCCACCTTTGCAATTAACTCGGCATTCAGTTTCAATCCTACAGCCACAAAATTCGTATCATATTGCAATTTCTTTCCATAAATTGTTTCTTTATGTAATTGACCCCGTGGGGTTAATTGACTAATTTCTAATGAACCTGTTTTTGTTTTAATAATATTTTTATTCTTAGTAACTACCTTATTTTTTGCCTTATAAGAAATCAAAATATTCTCTAGCGTTTTTTTGAATTCTTCTCGAATAGTGGGCATAGGTAATTTAAATCTTAATTTACCCTCAATTCGTTCTAAGTATTTACTTTCTAAACCATACGTGGCACCCGTCTTATCCGCCCTTGAATTTAAGTTATTCAAATACTGAATATATCCTTGACGAGTTAATGCAATAGTAATCGCATCCATCGCATGGTGGCGATGGTCATTACGCTTTGACCAATCTTTGATTTTCTGTAATCGTTCACCTCCTTTACCAGTTTCCTCAAAGGTTAAACCAGCTAATTTGTATTTCTCAAAATTCAATTCTTTCATGACATCTGTTAACCCCCAGTCTTCTCTCAGGCGATCTGTGATGCTTCCTGAGGTGGAATAAACATTTCGACAAGCTTGCAAAAGAATTTCTTTCGCTTTTTTTGAAATATACTGAGTCTCATTTAATTGGCGTGCTATGAAGTCTTCAGGAATTTGTTCATTGCACAAAAGCAACTTGTCTAATTTTGATTTTTTAATTTTATTATCTTTTCCTAATTCCTTTACTCTAGCTACATATTGATCAAATTCAGTCGAATTCCATTTTTGCTTCAAAAATGAAAATGCAGTTTGATTTCCTTTTTCGATATTTAATGTTCTTTCACAGAGCGTTTTATTCGAGAAGGAATCATCAAATAATCTTGATTGAGGAATTATGTGTTCGATATCGTATTTATTTGTGAATAATTCTGAAGCTGGAATAGGATTTCCCGAATAGATAGAAATATAACCAGTTTCTTGCCATAGCTTATAGCGTATCACATCATTTTTAGTCACTCGATTCAATTGGAATTCTGAACGCAATTTTTGTCGAATATCTTCATGCGCCTTTGTTGCCGTGGCTATATCAGCTGTCATTCTTTTTCGCTGATCGTTATTAGCTCTTAATTCACGCGCTAATTCAATGCGAATCTCATCGGGTTTACCGTATAATTCAGATTCCATAATCGCATTCACCACATTAATGGTCTGATTTAAGATCTTTTCAACCACCGGATTACGTAGAGAATTCTTCTTGACTAATTCTAATTTATCTGCTAAAATTCGAGAATCATTTTCCTCTTTTGTTAATGACATTTTGGAATGTGAAGCATATCCTGCATAAATAGTTGCCGCACTGTATTCATTGCCAGCTTCCAGATGTGGAATTATTTTCCGCATAGCTCTAGCGGATAAACTTCCATAATTGGGTTCTAATCGTATGCTTAACATGGCTTTGGCATATTCCTCCGGTAAATTGAACTTTTTCTTAAGATTTTCGATCAACACCTGATCATCTTCGACCGTATAAATTAAATGCCATAACTGAAAATAAGGCTGTTTGTCAAATTCATTTCCGGCTAGTTTCATATTTAATTCAAGTAAATCGACAGGCAGCGTTAAATCATGTAAAATTCTTTTAACATCGCTTGTTCGAATAGGTGAACTTAGCGTATTGACATCATGTCCCCTCTCTTCCCATATTGTCTTAAACACTCGAACAAATTCACTTCTTGTTATGTCACCTTGAATTTCCTTAAAATTTAATTTGTCCTTTTTGGGATTTGCACCCATCGCCTTTAGTAAATCGGAATCTTTTAATCTTCCTGCATTTGATAAAATATCATGTATTCCTTCCTTTGCATCTTCATCAAGGTCAAATGTTTCACTCACCACATTGATGTTATTAATATTCTGCCACATGCGAAACTCCTGAAATAAGGGGGATGATTTTGGGGCAACCCTATGTCTATGCTCCAATTCACAAAAACTAATTAAATGTTTCTGTGATTTTAATTTTCGTTGGTAAAAAATGGTAATATCTCGAACTTCTTTTCTCAATTCTTCCGTTAAAATAGGATGAAATTGTTTTTGAATTTCCCAGATTTGATCAAATTCATGCATATAATCCGCTCGCATGAACACCATATTACGTTGGGATTCATGTGCATTATCTTGCAATTTTTTATACTGGTACTGACCTACAGTTTGCTGATTAAAGGCTAATTCTTTACTTCGATTGCTAATGTTTCCAAGATATCCGCTAGACTTAGCAATAGAATCCTTGATTTCTCCAATAACAAATGCCATTTCACTTTTTTGAATTTTATGTTTTGCAGCTAGTGAACGCCAGGTATAAGCTTGAATTTTTTTCTCATCTCGTGTCCCCTTATTTTCAGCATAAGGAATTCCTAGTGTCGTGCTAAATAGATAATAAGTTGCATTTTTGCTTTTATTTTTAATTTGGGAGTCTAAATCATTTGGCAAATCAGAATAATAATTTGATTGGTTTTTTATAATAGATAGAATCTCATTTTCTAAATCTGAACTATAAAAATCTGGTAATTTAGCTTTAGGATTTTGTGTTAATAATTGAAACGCATATTCTCCAGGTGTCATATTTTTTTCTTGCATTTCTTTGGCAACTTCCATTCCATCAATAGCCTGTCCTACATTTTCTATTCCATCAGCACTCACATCTTGTCCTTTTCTACTTGATTTATACCCACGTTTTTTATTTAGCATTAAAAATACGCGCACTAATTCTTCAGGAGTCACTTTTTCTGTAGCTGATTTTGCACGAATGGCATATGATTGATGTGTAGTTGACTTACCCTCTTCCGCATATTTAAAGTCTTGCGAAATAAAACCATTAGATTTGAAAATACGCAGAAGTGCATCGCGACGAAGCTTGAACCGTTGTAAGCCTCTTCGAGCTCCACGAGCTAAAGTTCTATTTTTATTAATCGAAATGGCATTTCCTTTTTGAAAGTCAGTAGCTTCATCCGTAGAGATCGGGACCACCCGAACACCTGCGCCGATAATTTTAGTAGTTTCTTCTGATTCATGGATAAATGCCCAGCCCACTGATGTACTTCCTAAATCTAACCCTAATATTTTTTTCATAATATTTTTTATTCTAAAAAATTAACTAATATTGCAATACAATTTTGAAGTTATTCACAATAAGGATTATTCCGTTGTGCAAACATTTAAAGCGGCTTCGGTCGCTTTTTTTTATTTACAATTTTT
>CAIZMB010000119.1 GCA_903933935.1 uncultured Cytophagaceae bacterium | reverse complement strand
ATCCACCCTTTTTTGGGTAGCTTGTCGTGAATCAAAGGCCGATTCGATACGGCAACAATCTAATTTTAATCTAATCAGGATATTACCAAGTTTAATCTATTCCCATTTCTCTGACTTATTCGATATGATTTGAGTGAGTTAAAATTAGTTTCTTGTGCTCTTTTGTTTGCTACTTTGATTAAAATGAATCACTGTTTGATGAAAGTTTGACTTTTTAAAAAAAAATGTAAAAATTTATTTTTAATTTCAAAAAGATATTTATGTTTGTTCTAACATAAATTCTAAACCCAATTTATTATCATGAAAAAAATCCTTTTTTTAGTAGTACTTGGCTTGGCTATAGGCCGGACTGCCTCAGCTCAAAACGCCATCAATTCTGTTCATTTTTACGATGTTAAAAATGCTGCAGCTGAGCAAACCTATAAAGCAACTTTGAAAGAAATCAATGCAATTATGGTTGAGATTGGCTATCCTAAAAATTATTACAGCTACTTAAAATTGGCTGCTTCAGATACAACGAAAACGTATCGTAATTGTACTATTGGGCATTGGAATTCAGAAGCGGAATACAAAGCGATACATGATCATCCAAAATTCAAAGCTTGGTCAGAAAAAAACAAAGGCAATAACGCTGTTTTTATTTCAGGTCAATTATATCGTAAATTTTATGCGGATTAGGTACTTGTTAAAGTAACTATAAAATTAAGAAGCCCAGCAAATTTGTTGGGCTTTATTTTTTTAATTACAAATGGATTTGTGGAGATATTAATAAGTAAAGTGGTTTGACTTCCTTTAAATTTAAACAAACCCGTATCTCATTCGAAAACCCCTCTCGTGCTACCTGTTTTGCTACCAACCCTGTAAAATAAAAGAATCCACCCTTTTGAGGTGGATTCTGCATTTTTATTAAATACTATTGGTTTAGCCTTAAAATCTGTCATTGCAGTTTCAAAACAACCGGCCCCAAAAGGCCTGACTCCTTTAATTTTTGCACTGTACCAAATGCAGGTATAAAACTTAATACTTTGCGCTCATTGGGAAGCGTTTTATCTCCAATGATTCGATTATCCCACTGATTCGTCACCTTGATTTCCAAGCTATTTTTACCTGCCTTAATCACGTTTGAAAGGTCAATTTGATAGGGTAATTTCCAAAGAGTACCTAGTTCTTTTCCATTAACAATGACGGTAGCAATATCTTTCACATGGCCTAAATCTAGTAATATTTTTTTACCCATATTAGATTGATCGATGTCAAAGTCAGTTGTATAGGAGGCTGTTCCACTAAAAAATTTAATGCCCTCCTCTGGCCGATTTGACCATGAAACTAATCGGTCTAAGGCCAACGAAATAGGCTCTTTGATGTTTTCTGAAAAGCTTACCTTCCAGTCATGCGCTAATGTAAGTATATCAACAGGCTTCTTCTCCGTTATTTCTACTTCCTTTTGTTCCTCCACATCCTTAAAGACCACAAATACGGATTCTTGCGCGCCTAATTTTAGTTTTAATTGGGTAGAACCATTAGCCATTTTATAGGAAACGGGTTTTGTAATGCCTAAATCGGAATACCATAATTCTGGTTTCTTTCCTTCAATCCGAAAATTGAGCAATAAGTCCTCTGGATGATTTCGGACATTTAACATAAAATAAATATCCGCATCGGCCGTTTTTCGATGTATCCAAGTAAGTTTAGTGTCTAAGTTGGGCTTAGTATAAGCAACATCCGGTTTTACATTAAATTGCCCAAATATTCCTACAAGGGGAGCATTATTAAATATTTTCCCTAGGCCATACGTTGTTTGATAGATATACTTGCCGTCTGCAGCACCCCAGAGTTCATTGGCTAATTTGGCAATTGCTTCATCGTCTCCCGGATAGCCCATTAAACTTGGTGACTTCACTGGTTTTGGACCTATAACAATAGCTCCTTTCTTTACTAGGGAGGCAATCTTGGTTAAAATAGCCAAGGTCATTGTTTGCTTTTCTGGCAAAACCAAGACTTTATACCGCATCCCACTTGGCAAGACCAATTCGCCATTTTCTACCTCAAACCGATGTAGAATTTCCGCATTGACATAATCATAGTCATAACCTTCTGGAACTTCATTTTTTAATTTTTCCCAATAGGGTACCACGGCTGGAATATCCTCGCCTAAATAATAGGCGACATCCGCGACGGATCTACCTTGTTGCAACATATATTGATTTCTCGTTATATAATCCACAAAAGGTTTGGCTTGTTCAGCCCATGTAATATTCCGGTGAAAATGTGTTCCAACCATGACGTTACCAGGTTTGGTATCCAAGGGCTGATGAGCGGACGTATGAAAGACAATTTGATTAATTCCTTGAGTCATCCAGTAATCCCCAATAAATTTCATGTCGGCAGGTGCTTCATAACCGCCCCCAGTCCATGCTTCTGCGGCGACCACTTTTTTCCCATACACGTGGGCAGCAGAGGCGGCTTCCCGAACATCTGATTGGTGCGCATTTAGTCGATCATTAGCTCCACCATATGCTCTCTGTGTTTCTAAATCAGCAGGTGTAGTCCAATTGCGATCGCTTCCTAAGCCCCGACCCATCCCGAATTCCCCCATTGGAATATCAACCGCATTTTTGGTCCGAAGGGCATCTTGAATGATCGGCATTGAAATTCCAGCTACTTCTCCATAAGTCAGAATGCCTTCTTTGTGTGCAAAATTTGTAATGGCCGCGTAGTGGTTGTCTACCAATAGTTCTGCAAATGTCAATCTGAAATCCCATAGAAAACGATCACTAACTTCAGCACTTTCCACGATTATTCCGGCTAATGCTGGCAAAAAGGGTACTGGATCGTAAGCTCTTCGCGTCTTAAATTCGGCAAGCATATTTTCTGTCCAATTCTGAGCATCCGATTCATAACTGTCGATCAGAAAATACTTCAAACTTTTCCCAAAATTCTTGCCGACGGCCTCTTTGATGGGGTTTACCCATTGTGTTAAATAAGATTCCAAATGGGTCTTGCTTAATTTATCGACCTCGTATCCTGTAGCATCTGGCATGGCAGGGCTGTTTTTTGCACCTGTTAAGGAATATCCGAAACGCATGACGGTCCAATCGCCCGCCGGCACGGTCCAAGTTAAACTTCCATCCGGTTTCATGTTGGCGGTTAGGTCAATGACTTCCTTGGTTTTTATAACATCGGTTGAAGGAACATGGGGTGTTGAGAGTTCTTCAAAGGTGAACATGGGGCCAAAATTGGCCTTGTCTTCCCAACGATTAATCTTAGCTACCGTACTGAAAATGGCTTCTGATACATCAAAAGAAGTGGGAGGAGAAGCTGGTTGTCTAAAACCTCCAAAATCGTCCGGGCCGCCAACCGTTGAATTTCCATTCCCGGTCGTAAACACCACTCGAAAATATTTAGCTGTGACTTCAGGAAAAGAAATAGTACGAACAGGTAGAGCACGAATATCATGTTGGGGACCCGGAAGCGGAAAAAGTGTTTTATACGTTATTCCATCTTCACTTGATTGTACATAGCCCGCACGAATGAAGGTACTAGGGTATGCCGTATTACCCAATATGGCAAAGGAAAAAGATCTAGCTTTAAATGGTTTTTCATATTCATATTGCAAATAAACAGGTTTATCCTGTTTGGGGACGTTCATGGTAATCTTGGTAGATAGATTATTGTCCAACAAAGGGACCTCTGATTGCACCTCACCCTTTTCATTTGTTATTTTTGGCTTAGCGACATTTTCTCCATGTCCGGGTGTTTTAAAGGCGAGGACCTTTTGATCCGCATAAAGAGTCGGGTCGGTTGCTAGTGCCGTTCGCTTGGGCAAATCTCGAATAGATCCATTGGTCGTTGGAGGCATAGGCAAAACGCCTTTGAAAATCTTTCCACCTTTTATTTTAGTTTCGCTCCAAACCAATTTTTTCATGGCTTCATTGGGTTTAACCCAGGTTCCTCCGGTTTCGGACCAACCCGCTGCGGTAAACATGGTCATGTCCAGACCTAAGCGCTCAGCCTCGTCCGCAGTGTGTTTAATTAAGGCTAACCATTCGGGCGAAAGGTATTTTACTTTCTTTTCGATCGATTGACCTCCACCGATGGAAACGTCAAATGCCTGAAATCCACCGATTCCACTACGCTTCATCCAGGCTAAATCTTTACTAATTCCCTCTTTTGTTACATTGCTCCCGGTCCAATGCCACCAAACGATAGGCTTGTGCGAATTGGTTGGATGGATAAATCCATCTTTTAAATCGTTCTTTTGCTGCGCTTGGATCAAGTAGGGTAAAAACACAATGAATAAACTCAATCGCAAGGTGAAGGCATTGATATACTTTGACATTTTTGTGGATTTTTTTGTAAGATAAATCAAATATATATCTTCAGCAAAATTGAACTTGGATGATCCATGTAAATTTCTTGAAAATTAATAAACCCTCATTTTGATTGGAAAACCCCTCTCGTGCTACCTGTTTTGCTACCAACCCTGTAAAATAAAAGAATGCAACTTTTTAAGTTGGATTCTGGTGTACCCAAAGGCCGAGTCGATACGGCTGTAATCAAATTTTAATCGGATCAGGATCTTGCCAAGTTACATCCATTCCAATTTCTTTGACTAACTCGATATGATGAGTGGGCTAAAATCAGTTCCTTGTGCTCTCTTGTTTGCTGCTTTGATTAAAATGAGGCTTATTTATTTAAGCAAGATTTTCTATCATATGGCAAGTGCTAAACTGAATTCAAATGCTGAAGATTGAATAAATAATTATTATATTTGAATTGTATTGTTAAAGCTAGCCTAATGAAGAACAACAGGGTATTTAGAAAGGATGTAGGCCAAACCAATCTCTTGGTTAAGGTGGGAAAAATTAGTGGAAGAAATGCAGTTCGTCGCTCTAAAGCGATGGATTTAGTTGTTACGTACATCGAAAAAGGTGTTGTTTATGAGGAGCAGCCCGATGGTTCAAAAATTCAGATTGACATTGTAGATACAAAACCTGCTAATATTACCTTGAAAAAGGGAATGATTTTACATGGCAAGTAAAAAGCGTGTAAGGATTTTTGCTGGTCCTAATGGTTCAGGAAAAAGTAGTTTATTCCGTGGGTTTCAACAAGAAATTAAGGAGAAGACAGGTTTCTTCGTCAATGCAGACGAAATTGAATTAAAGTTGAATCAGTCATCGCTAATTGATTTACAATTACTTGGTTTATTAGCTACCCAATCCACATTAGATGAATTTATCAAAACTTCAGACGCTCAGTCCTTAGTAGAGAAGGCTAAAAATGCGGGTCACTTAATTGACTTACAAATCAAGGAAAATTGTTTAATAGATAACTCCAAAGGTGCTCATCGCTACGAAGGTTCATTTGTAGCATCCTTTATTCGCCATCTTTTGGTGGAACAAAATAAATCATTCAGTTTTGAAACGGTGATGAGCCATCCTTCCAAAGTAGGTGAAATCATTGAAATGAAGGAAAAAGGTTATGCGCCCTACTTATACTTTGTTTGCATAGATAAGCCTGAAGTTAATATTTCAAGGATAATAAATCGTGTTGTTTTAGGGGAGCACGACGTACCTAAAGAAAAGGTGATTGAACGTTACTCTCGAAGTTTAGAACTTTTACACCAGGTATTGCCCTTATGCTATCGTGCCTATTTGTTTGATAATTCAGGTAAGGAATATGAATTGATCGCTGAGTTATATCAAGGAGTTTTAGAAATAAAGACAAATCAATTACCTCAATGGTTCATTCAATATGTCTTACCATATTACGAATAGAAATCCCCTCTATTACTACCCGATTTACTGACATTCACGTGAAATGCCAGCTCAGATCTATTCTACTTTAGAAACCTCTTCTTTAGAAACCTCTTCGCGTGGTTCAAGTGGTTTAAAATCAGTGCCTTGTGCTCTCTTGTTTGCTGCTCGAATTTGACAACTAAACTTGATTAAAATACAGCTTTGTTTAATTTAAACCTTCTTAAGTCTGAAATAAAAATGTCATATAAAGTCAATTTATTCATTGGTACCAAAATTTAAGTAGATTTATCTTTCAACCTCAACCACAAGATTATGTGTGACGTAAACGGACCTTTTAAATTTTGTACCTGCGATACTAGCGTGGATAGAAATAAACCACATTGGATTCTACATAGATTTATTAAAAGTAGATTAGAGTATCACCTTGTGGGTGAATTCAATTACCCTGACCCTTATGAAAAAATTTCAATTAGAAGTCTTAAACGAAGGTTGAATTCTGTTAATGTATTTGACTTTGAATATATACCACAAGAAGGAGATTTTTTAGAACTTTTTATGGCATCTGACTTTGATGAAAAAAGTATTTCGCCCGATTATGAATTAGAGTTCACAAAAGGCAAATGGCGTTTATTGGAATATTTTGAATCTTTTGAATTCAAACACGGTAAAAAACAATCAGGGGAAATTATTGGTTCTAAAACTGATTTGACTATGGCTTTTGAAAACTTCAAAGAAAATGCAAGTGAGAAACAATTGGAAAAATTTGATTTTTATAGGATGCACCCATTTATCCCCAAAATATTGAATACGAAAAAGGGGTTAATGGAGTTTTTGAAGAATTCTACTAAGTAATGAGAAAACTTCTTTTCATCTCTTTGGTGCATATATTATTAATCGGATGTGATGCCAAGCCCATCGATTATTCAAAACGTATCCATAAGTCATCTTATGCTCGAGCTGGTTCTACTCAAACAGGCATCATAAGGAAAGCACACGCAAGGAAAGGAGTGAGTACGTCAAAACGAGCATTTAAGAATCGATTGAACTCCAAGAGTTACTATAATCGAAATAGGCATAGGAGGAAATTAAAGAAAGGGAATTAGTACAAAGTATTTTTTTGTTTAATCCCCCAAACAAATCGTAAGTGTAATTTTATTGTTAGTTGCCATGACTCTAAAAACATTTCGTTACCTTCAAGCTATTGAAATAGATAGTTTTCTTATATTTGAATTGTGAAAACGCATATACTTTAGGCGGTCATCGAATGATAATTCCAACGGATGCAGCTCAAGTTTTAGTTGATAAATATTTTATTCATAATCATGGGACATATAAGAGAACCAAAAGGAGTTGATTTTTTCATTAAAAGCGAGCCATTAACGCAACAAGTCCGTGAAGAAATTAGTGAATTTATTCGAGAATATAAGAATAAGTCAGCTTCAAAAACTATTCAAAAAAAAGCACAAATTCGAACGTTCGAACAGGTTTCTACTAAATAATAATACCTGCACGCCCATTTTATTCGTATTTATTTGTAAAAATTCGATTTTGAACATAGGAGATTTTTTAGTTTAAGTTTTAGCTCAAAATGAAGCATTACAATATTTCAGCTGCCATAATTATTGTCGATAAACAAATTCTTTGTCTACAACGAGGTGAAAGCAAATTCGATTACATCTCCAAAAAGTACGAATTTCCAGGTGGAAAAATAGAAGAAGGTGAATCCCCTGAAAACGCGGTTATTCGAGAAATCAGTGAAGAATTGAATTTAGATATTCACGATTTGTCCTTTTTTAACACGGCGGATCATGAATACCCAGATTTCAAAATCACGATGCATGCATTTTTATGTAGGGCACAGGATTTTGAGAAAATCAAATTAAACGAACATCTTAATTATCAGCTATTAGATAAAACTGAATTGCTAAATTTAGATTGGGCAGCAGCAGATGTACCTTTTGTTGAAAAATTAATAAACGAATTTAATGGCTAATTCCAACGAAGAATTTTTCAATAACATCAAGGCTGGGTTCATTGAAAATTCTACGGAAACATCTGGGGAATTTATTCCTCGTTTATTAACCAATGAAAAAAGTGAAGGAATAAAAGTACTTTCTAGCATAATCGCTGAACTTAATTCATGTGAGGAATTTTGGTTTTCTGTAGCTTTCTTAACGAATAGTGGCCTTCAGTCACTTATTAATACTTTTCAAGAGTTAAAAAATAATCAGATAAAGGGTAAAATTTTGGTTTCTCAATACCTCAATTTTACTCAGCCGGAAGCCTTAAAGCGATTATTGAAATTTGAAAACATAGAACTTCGGATTAATACGAATGATAATTTCCATTCCAAAGGATACCTTTTTAAAAAGGGTGATTATTATGATTTAATTGTTGGTTCCAGTAATCTTACGGCCACTGCCCTTAGCACTAATAAAGAGCTTAATTTAAAGGTTTCGGCTAAAAAAGAAAGTTACATTATTCAAAAAGCCATCGAAGAATTCACAGCTGACTTTGAAGGGTCCAGTCATGTGAATCTTGAATTTATCAATAGATACCAAACGGAATATGAAAGCAGTAAAAAATGGCAAGCGGATTATTTATTCCAACAGCTGTTAATTAATCCTTCCCCTGTTTCAAATGTTAGTCCAAACTTGATGCAGGTTGAGGCTTTGGCTAATCTAAAAAAGTTAAGAGTTGAAGGTAAAAATAAAGCCTTATTGATTTCCGCGACAGGAACAGGTAAGACCTATTTGTCGGCTTTTGATGCAAAAGAATTCAATCCTAAAAGGCTCCTTTTCGTAGTACATCGAGCCAATATTGCTCAAGCTGCCATGGAAACCTTTAAAAAGGTTTTTGGCTTTAAAAAAGAAATGGGATTTTACTCTGGAGCGCGTAGGGAATTAGATAAGGATTTCATTTTTTCAACCATTCAAACGATTTCAAAGGATACCCATTTATCTAATTTTGATCCTTCTCACTTTGATTACATTATTATCGATGAGTCACATCGCGCAGGTGCTGAATCCTATCAAAAGATATTTAATCATTTTAAGCCCAAATTCCTTTTAGGAATGACGGCCACTCCGGAAAGAACGGATGGGCTGGATATCTTTTCGTTGTATGACCATAATATTGCTTACGAAATCAGGCTTCAAAAAGCGCTGGAAATAGACATATTATCTCCGTTCCATTATTTTGGGGTCACGGATTTAACTATAAATGGTCATGAGATTGAGGAGAAAGCAGAATTTAATTTATTGACATCTACTGAGCGTGTTACTAGAATTATTGAACAATCTCAATTCTATAATTGCGATGATGGGAATATCCGAGGATTAGTTTTTTGTTCGAAGGTTGAAGAGGCAAAAGAACTTTCAAGGCAATTTAATCAGCGTGGATTTAAATCAATTTCTTTATCTGGTGAGAGTTCAGAAGAGCAGCGAAGTGATGCCATTGATGCGCTAGAAAGCGATGATAACAAAGAGAAAATAGACTATATTTTTACGGTTGATATTTTTAATGAAGGGATTGATATTCCAAGAGTCAACCAAGTTATTATGCTTCGGCCGACACAATCGGCTATTATATTTGTTCAACAGTTAGGTCGGGGTTTAAGAAAATTCAAGGGCAAGGAATACTTGACCGTCATTGATTTTATTGGCAATTATTCCAATAATTTTTTGATTCCCATTGCGCTTTTTGGAGATACTTCGTACAATAAGGATAATTTAAGAAAATTGATTGCGGGAGGAAGCAATCAGATTCCAGGTTCTTCTACGATTAATTTTGATATCATTTCAAAGGAAAAAATCTATGCTGCTATAGACCAGTCCAACTTTTCTCAAAAAAAGGATTTAACCAAGGATTATGATTTATTGAAATATAAATTAGGTCGTATTCCCATGATGATGGATTTTATTGAGCATGGTTCACGAGATCCCTTTTTATATGTAAGCTATGCTGATTCTTATTTTCAATTTGTTTCTAAAATAGAATCAACATTGGCAGACAAATTGGAAGCACCTCAATTAGCTATTTTGAAACTGATTTCAAAGGAAATTAATAATGGAAAGCGGGTAGAGGAGTCTGAGCTATTAAAATACTTAATTGAATTCGGGAATATTAATTACGAAGAGTTTAGAAAATTAATATTTAAAAAGTATGGATATCAGCCCACTGAGAAAACTATTGATTCTGTCCTTTCAAATATCAATCTATATTTTATTAATCGAAGGAACATGGTTTCAGGATTAGGTTCAAAAGAGATAATTGATTGCCAAAACCGAATCATGTCAATTTCTGTATTTTTCAAGTCTCAATTGCTCAATCCAATATTTAAGAAGTTTTTGATTGATGATATTGAATACGGAATACATTCCTTTTCGAAATCTTTTAACTTATCTAAATTCAAGGATGGGTTTTTGTTATTCCATAAATATTCAAGAAAGGATATTTGTCGAATTTTAAATTGGAAGAAAAATGAAGAATCAACCATGTACGGATATAGCATAAAAAATCAAACATGTCCAATTTTTGTCAATTATCATAAAGAGGATAATATTGCATCTTCTACAAAATTCGAAGACAAGTTTTTAAATAATAATCATTTCCAATGGTTTTCTAAACCCAGAAGAAATCTAGAAAGTAAAGATGTTTCAGCCATTCGAAGTCATGACAATATCCTTAAATTATCTTTGTTTGTTAAAAAAAGTAATGGTGAAGGCAGTGATTTTTACTACATAGGAGATGTGAAACCGATGGATGATAGTTTTGAACAAACTTCTATTTTGGATGATCATGGCAAAAGCGTTGGAGTTGTAAAGGTGATTTTTAAACTAAACCAACCTGTTGATTTTTCATTATATGAATATTTGACAAAGTAGATCATAGGTATCCGATTTATATGCAAACTTTAAATTAAACAAAATGAAAGATATAGAAGAAATTACTCATGAGCTCTTAAAATTTAGAAATGAAAGAGATTGGGCACAGTTTCATAATCCAAAAGATTTGGCTTTAGCAATTAATGTTGAAGCTGGAGAGTTATTAGAACTTTTTTTATGGAAGAATTCTGAAAATGCTAATGCAGGGAAAGTAAAAGAGGAATTAGCCGATGTTTTTGCCTATGCGTTTTTGTTAGCAGAAAAATACAATTTTGATGTTAAGGAAATAGTTCTAGATAAGATCGCTAAAAACGGAGAGAAATACCCAGTTGAAAAAGCTAAAGGAACCGCAAAAAAATATGATGAACTATGAGTTTATCTTTCGAACTATCGATTGAGGTTTCAGAGAAATATGATTTTAATAAAGAATCTTTATCTCGAATTGAACAAAATACATGGGTAAAAAACCAATGGCCACTAGTTTATTTTATCCAGAATGATACGATCAAATTAGCATATGTTGGTGAATCGACAAATGCTTCAAGTCGTATTAAAAATCATCTAGCTAATCCAGAAAGATGTAAACTTGATAAAATTTCCATAATAGGATCAGATAAATTCAATAAATCTGCCACGCTCGATATTGAGTCGAGTTTAATTCAATATATCACTGCAGAAGGAACTTACAAACTTCAAAATGGTAATTATGGTTTAATTAATCATAAATACTACCAACAAGACTTGTATAAAAACCTTTTCAAAGAAGTTTGGAATAAACTTGTTGAGAATAAAATTGTAACTAAATCTTTGACTGAAATAGAGAATTCTGAATTATTTAAGTATTCACCCTATAAGTCATTGAATGAAGATCAATATAATTCAGTTCTTGAAATATTGGCTGGACTAACTTCATCAAATTCAACTAAAATAGTTATCAGTGGAAGTGCAGGTACAGGTAAAACAATATTAGCTACCTATTTGATGAAATTATTAACCACAGACGTGGAAAGTATTCATCTCGAAGAACTTAACGATGAAGATTTAAGAGAAATTAATTTTATAATACAATTCAAGAAAAAATTTCCAAATGCGAAAATTGGTTTAGTTGTAGCTATGACTTCCCTTCGAGAATCTTTGGAAAGTGTTTTCAAAAAAATACCAGGACTAAAATCTTCCATGGTAATCAATCCTTCAGACACGTTTAAATCTAGTGAAAAATACGATTTGCTTATCGTAGATGAGGCACACCGTCTTCGACAATATAAAAATATCAGTTGGATGGGTGCCTTCAAAAAGAACAATGAAAAACTTGGATTAGACAATAATGGAACTGAGCTAGATTGGATAATCGCAAATAGTAAAAATCAAATCTTCTTTTATGATGTAGCCCAATCTGTAAAGCCATCGGATGTTGGTGCAGATAGTTTTTCAAAAGTTCTAAAGGAAGAAAATACTTTACTTCTTGAATTAAAATCTCAGATGAGAGTAAAAGGTGGGAATAATTATATTCAATTTGTTCACGACTTGCTGAATGTAAATAGATCTCATTCAGAAAAATACCAAGAAGAAAACTACGATTTGGTTTTGTTTGATAATTTTGGTGATCTCCATTCTGAGCTCGTAAAAAAGGAAAATCAATTTGGGTTATGTAGGATGATTGCGGGATATTCTTGGCCTTGGTTGTCCAGTCCAAAGCAAACTCCCCTACCAGATCCAAGTGTGACGGATATAGATCTAGACGGCTTAAAGTTTAAGTGGAACTCAACTGATAAAGATTGGATAAATTCTCCTAACGCATTTGATGAAATAGGATGCATACATACGACTCAGGGGTATGACCTCAATTATGCTGCTGTCATTTTTGGCAAAGAAATTAATTACAATAAAGAAACAAATTGCATTGAAATTGATCCGAAAAAGTATTTTGACCTTAATGGAAAAAAAGGAATTTCTGATCCTGAAATCTTAAAAGAGTATATAATCAATATTTACAAGACAGTAATGTATCGTGGGATAAAAGGTACTTTTATCTACGCCTATAACATCGAATTAAGGGAATATTTGTCACAACATATTGAAACTTTTAGAAAAGAAATCCCCTTCAGAATCTTACGTAATGATGAAGTTAAGCCCTATGTTAATTCGATTCCTTTAGTTGATATTTCCGCCGCTGCAGGTAATTTCAGTGATTTACAAGTTCATTCTGATTTAACTTGGGTTGAGCCACCCTTTAATATCGCAGTTCAAAAAGGATATTTCATCTGTAAAGTGGTAGGGGAATCAATGAACAAAAAAATTCCTAATGGCTCCTATTGCCTTTTCAAACAAGATGAAGGTGGTAGTAGAAATGGGAAAATTGTTTTAGTGGAATCAACAAATATTAATGATTCTGAATTTGGTTCAGGATATACGGTTAAAGAATATCACAGTTTAAAAAATGTTTCACCAGATGGGTGGAGTCACGAGACGATCTTTTTGAAGCCCTTATCTGATAGAAAAGAGTATTTGGATATTAAACTTGCTTATGATGAAATGAATGATTTCAAAGTTGTTGGCATATTTGAAAAGGTATTGTGATAAATTTTAATAGTAAGTGAATTTTGTCATTATCTCTTAAAGGGTATAGAACAATATCAAGGTCAAAACCCTTAAAATTTTTACTTTCTAACTTTAAGAGTTAGCACCACAAAATTTGAGAATGTTTTTTTTTAAACTGTTTAGCTTTTGACATAACGAAACAAATTAACCTCCCATCATCTTCGTATTTCATCCTGTAAATCTTATTAGCTTTGGTTGTGGGCACATTGTTATAAAATGTATGCTGCAAATTAAAATTTGACGTCCAATACATTCGATTCAACATTTAAATCTATTGCAATTTTTCAAATTATATTATTGAATTGATCGAGCATTGAGAAGGGTATACTCTGAGAGGAATTGAAATTTGAATAGGTTGCGGAATGAAAAAATTAGTGTAAAAAAAATTAATTTACACTCATTCAATCTGTAGTTTTCTATTAAATATTTAATCTCTCGTTTATTTGTGGCAAGGCTTACAGACCGACATAATAATTACGAACAGAAAGACATAAAAAAGAAATAATATGTTAAAAAGAATAAAGGTTGACAATCTCAATAAAAGTGCAAGCTACGACTTGACTTTTCATCCAGACCTTAACATTTTGACTGGTAAAAATGGGTGTGGTAAGACAACACTTCTAAAACTAACTTGGTATTTAGTAAGTGGAAACTTTGACAAGATATTCGAAGAACTAACCTTTGACTATGTTCTTCTTGAGACAGACGATGAAGGTATGATTGAGATTAAAGCAAATAAAAATGAATCAGACAAAAAGGTAGAGTTTAAATGTATTTCTCCAAGTCGTGGGATTTATTTTACAGCCGAATTTCCAAATCTTGGACAAGGCATAGACATAGGCAGAATACACATAATTGATAGTTCTCTTTTCTTTCCCACTTTCAGAAGAATTGAAGGCGGTTTTTCTATTAATTCTAGGTCAAGGGGTGTAAGATATTCAAGAGGTAATAACATTATTCGAGAGGCATTAGACCAGATTTCAGACAACTTAACGACTGACTTTCAACATAAATTTATTGCTTCCATTTCTACAGAAGATATAAATTATCTATTGAGTAACAAGTATGCCGACATATCCGAAAACTTAAGAAAACTTGAAAGCTTTCAATCAAGTCAAATTTTAGATTTGGTTGCTAAAAGTATCGATAGGGAAAAAGAAAGTCTTGAGGAAATAAGAAATATCGTAAGACAAAATGACCAAGTCAGAGAAGAGATTTTAAAACCATTTACAATATTGTCAGAAATAGTTGACAGGGTATTTAAAGATAAATCAATCAGAATCTCTGGGAATATTGAATTGGGACAAGCTAAAAATGCTATAATTTCCGACAAATTATCTGCTGGAGAAAAGTAAATGTTAAGTTTTTTATGCTATAATTTCTTCTACGATAATTCAGCAATTTTTATTGATGAGCCTGAATTAAGTTTACATACAGATTGGCAAAGGTTACTATTTCCAACACTTTTAAAACAGAATAAAAATAATCAATTTTTCATAGCCACTCATTCTCCATTCATATACTCAAAGTATCCAGAGAAAGAAATTATCATTAATCAAGACAAAGGAGAATAATATGGGTACAGACGTATTTACACCAGAAGAAATAATTAAGACTATAAACAGGAGTTCACTAAAAACTGTTCTTGTTGAGGGTAAAGATGACTTATATATTTATCGAAAGTTAGAGGATGATATAGAAGATAGCGAATTAAATATTCTTCCATGCGGAGGAAGAAGTACAATCTTAAAAATTTACGAAAAGAAAGACGAACTTAAGAATAAGACTTTATTTATTTGTGATTCTGACTTATGGCACTTCACAGGATTTCCAGACTATTTTAGTGATGATATCTTAACGACAAATGGCTACAGTTTTGAAAACGATATGTTCATTGATGGTGAAGACATTTTGAAAGGACTCTTGAGTAACTCAGAAGTTCAACGTTTAAATGTATTAATTAAGGAAGTTTCTAGATGGTACAGTTTTGAGGTTGAAAAGCATATAAATGACAAATCATATGACTGCAAATTTTCAGATGTTACACTTTTGAACGACAGCATACTTGCCAAATCTTCGACAACCTTAACAACACAATTTCTAACAGACAGAGGATACAAGCCATCCAAAAAAGAGTTAACAGAAAATATTACTATTAATTTCAAAAAGCTTTTAAGAGGTAAATTCATTTTTCAAATTATTGGAAAGCTTTTTCTAGAAAGAGGTATAGGCAAAAACAAGTATACCATAGGACAGCTATTTGATATTATTTATTCATCTATTAAATCACAAGCGGAAAAAGAATTCTTATTGACTGTTAGAAAAAGACAAATTGAAACATACTTTAACGAAGCATAAAAGCCCAGCCCATAACATCATCTACAAGAAATTGGCGATTCAGTGGTTGAATGAAGCTTTGTACCTGCTTTAACAAAAAGAAAAAATAAACCAATCTAAAATTTTTAAACTATGAAAAAAATAAAATTTACCCTTGCATTTAGCCTAATAGGTTATTTAGGATTCTCTCAAACTTCAACTTACGTAAACCCATATGTAAAGAAGAACGGTACTGTCGTTGAAGGATATAACAAGACTTTACCAAATAATACCAATTTAAATAACTATTCAACTCAAGGCAACACAAACCCTTATACTGGTAGTCAAGGCACTAAGCCAAAAGATTATTCAATTGAGTCTCAGACCTACAAGCAGGATAAGACAATAATTACAGGACCTCAAGGAGGGCAGTATTATATTAATAGTAATGGGAACAAAACATATGTTCCCAAACCTTAATTAAAATGGGAGCTAAAATCATAATTTCCGGATTGATATTAATGAGCCTTATAGGCTCTAATTCAAGGCTTCTTGCTATTAATGCACCTGACAATGGTGTTTATATTTGTAACGGTCCAAATTCTAAAGTTTACCATCGTTCAAATACTTGTAAGGGGTTAAATAGATGTTCAACACAAATAACAAAGTTGAATTTATCGTCTGCTACTGCCAAAGGTAGAAGAGCCTGTAAGATTGAATATTAATGATTTTTTCCTCAAAAAAATACTGCAGAAATCATTAAATGAAAAACGAAAACATCATTTCTTATTTTTATAACAATTACCAATTTGTTCTAAGGATAATAAGATATCTATTATTTGGTTCACTATTTGTAATATTTTTTTATTACATACTAAGTGGTCCAGTAGGTTTTAGCTTAAATACTATTCCTCAAATTATATTTTTGGTTGTAGGTTTTTTTAGTTGTGTATATATCCATGAAAAATTAGAAAGGAATATAAAAAATAGAATTTTAACTAAAATCAACCATTTCAAAAATGACTTTAATTCAATTTTAAATACAATTGACATAGAGGAAATAACAAAACATGATGGATATATTCATGCAATGAGATTTAGAAAAAGGGATAGAATGAATATGAGTTTGTTTTTGTATATAAAAGTTCATTTTACAAAGGATAATTTAGTAGTGACAGACTGGAAAATGATTTACAGTAACCATTTAGAAAACAGTGAAGGAAATTTTGGTATTCATTATTTAGGAAGAAGATTTGTGGATGTTTTTAAAGAACAAACTATAGATGATGTTGTTGCAAACGGTTATATGTACAACAACAACCATGGTTTGGCGGCAGGAATTAATGAAAAATATGCTCAACAGTTACTAACATTTTAATCTGAATTTTTGTGTGATATTTTTTAAAATAAAGGATTAGAAATATTTGATGTCTTATTTGAAAATAAATAAAATTTTAACAAAAGTTTTTGAT
>CAIZMB010000118.1 GCA_903933935.1 uncultured Cytophagaceae bacterium | reverse complement strand
TACAATAAAATATATTTTAAAATTAAAATCGAATAGCTGAATAAAATCATGTATTGATCTATATCTAGAAAGAAAACAATAAATTTAGGCGTACATAATTGAAATCAACATGCAAGCCAACGTAAAAACCGCCATTATCACAGGAGCATCCAAGGGAATTGGACGTGCGCTAGCCTTATTACTAGCAAAAAATAATTTCCAACTATCCATTGTCGCAAGAAGCCAAGGTGAATTAAAGGATTTGGCAGCCGAAATAACCGAAATTGGACATCGACCTTTGTATTTTGTGGGAGATGTTTCAGATGAGGCGTTTGTCCAACAAACCATCGATAAAACGGCGCATACATTTCAAAAAATAGATTTCTTAATCAATAATGCGGGAACTGGGACTTTTGGCCCAACCGAGTCTTTTTCAGGCCAATCCTGGGATACCATTTTTGACACCAATGTAAAAGGAACCTTTCTTTTCTCAAAAGCAGTTTTACCTTTTATGAAGGAAGCAAAAAAAGGGCACATTATATCCGTGGCTTCTGATGTGGCAAAACGTGTTTTTGATGGAGGAGCTTTGTATTGTTCATCTAAATATGCCCAACATGCATTTACGGAAGCACTTAGAAAAGAGGTTAGAAGAGATGGCATAAAAGTATCTACCGTGTATTCAGGCTTAGTGGATACGATGTTTCACCCAGAACCTCAAGGGTCAGAAGCACATAAAGAATGGCTAACCTGCGAAGACATGGCGGAAAGTATTTTTTATATTATGAATCAACCCGCGCATGTGGTCATTGACGAATTAATGATTCACCCACTTTCCCAAGAATACTAAAAAAATGAAAATCAATGTCGTTAAATACCTGACATTAAATGGTGAACATTCGAATTGATTCATTTATGATCGCAAAGTAATTGCAGCACAAAAGAATTTACCGCTAAATAAAAAAATCCTGGTCAATGGCCAGGATTTTTTTGAATTCTCCAATTTACTTCATCAAAATGTTCTAAACTCTATAACATATCCCTAAAGTTAATGTATAATTATGATACAATAAATTATTTGTAAATTTTTTATACAATTTCATGAATAGATTTCCTTAAAAGATGTTAATTCTAATCATTCTTTTTAATTTCAAGGGATAAAAAATATTAACATGACTCAATCAAAAAATATTCGTGTATTAGTAGTAGGATGTGGCAATATGGGCGCCTCACATGCAAAAGCTTATCATACCATTCCAGGATTTGAAATATGTGGGCTCGTTTCCACGGGCGCAAGTAAGGAAAAACTAAATCAGGAATTAGGTGGTGGCCAAGCATTGTATTCTGATTATTATGAAGCGCTCAAGGATTCAAAACCTGATGCCGTTTGTATTTCAACCTACCCAGATACCCATGAGGCTTTTTCAATTGCTGCCTTGGATGCGGGTTGCCATGTATTTTTAGAAAAACCAATTGCAGATTCATTAGCCGGAGCAGAGAATGTGGCAAAGGCTGTGTTGAAATCAGGTAAAAAATTAGTCGTAGGTTATATTTTGCGTCATCATCCATCTTGGATTAAGTTCATAGAAATCACAAAAAACCTGGGCAAGCCTTTGGTAATGCGGATGAATTTAAACCAACAAAGTCACGGTTACATGTGGGATGTGCATCGTAATTTAATGAAGAGTTTAAGCCCGATTGTTGATTGCGGAGTTCATTATATAGACGTTATGTGCCAAATGACTCGCTCGAAACCTGTCCGAGTTTCGGCCATCGGTGCTAGATTAACAGAAGATATTCCGGCAGGGAATTACAATTATGGCCAACTTCAAATTTATTTTGAAGATGGATCAGTCGGTTGGTACGAGGCGGGTTGGGGTCCCATGATTTCCCAAACAGCTTATTTTGTCAAGGATGTTTTTGGACCCAAAGGTTCTGTTTCCATCGTGGCTAAAGAAGCAGGTGGCGAAGGCAAATCTTCCTCCATCGAAGCGCATACAAAAACTGAATCTCTTCGCGTTCACTGGGCCGATTTAGATGCCAAAAATGAATTTAGTCGAGAGGATGACTGGGTCAACCTAACCGACGAACCAAATCACCAGGAATTATGTGATCGCGAGCAACTATATTTCTTAAAAGCTATCCAAGAAAATATGGATTTAAAAGATCATTTGGATGACGCCGTAAACAGCCTTCGGATCGCTTTTGCCTGTGATGAATCGATCAAAAAGGGAGTTATGGTTCAGCTTTACTAAATTTAAAAAGTTAAAAAGCTAGGGAAATTATTTTAAATAGGTGCTCAACCAGTTGCCAATTTCCTGATAATGAAACTTCGAATTTTCAGGATTTAAAATCCAATGATTTTCGGTTGGAAAAACAATCAATTTACTAGGAATCTTTAAGCGCTGATGGATGCTCCAATTTTCTAAGGTATTATTGATCGGCACTCGGAAGTCATTCTCCCCTACGGTCATTAGCATCGGCGTTTTGAAATTAGCTGCATAACGCATTGGATTTTGTTCTTTCCACGTTTTTGTGGGTACCCATGGCGCACCCCCATTCATCAATTCACGACCCCAAATCACATCCGAAGTACCCCATTGCGCCTCCGAATTGACTAAACCCGCATGCGCAATCAAGCATTTGAAATGTGAAGTGGTCGCCTGCATCCAGTTGGCAAAGTGTCCCCCATAAGAAGCTCCCCCAGCGGCTTGACGCGTCCCATCAATATACGAAAAGCGCTTAATCGCATCCGCAGCAGCCTCTAAAATCTCATTCCCAGGTCCGCGAAATGGATCTAACTGGATATCCTGAGTGAATTTCTCACCATATCCTGTGGAACCCGTATAATCTGTCATGATCAACACATAACCCGGTGCACCTAAAATATGTGCATTCCAGCGGTACCCAAAATTATCCTTAATCGAAATCGCGGGTCCCCCATGCATTAATACAAACAATGGATATTTCTTATTCGGATCAAAGCCCGCTGGTTTCAGTACAAAGCTTCTTACTTTTTTACCCCGACTAGTTACCGTCCAAATTACTTCTGGCCTCGGAATGTCTAAAGCTGAAAGAACTTGATCATTACTTTTTGAGATGGGTATTTGTTGGCCGCCAACGAATGTAAATACTTCTGGGGGCGCTCCTAAATGTTGGAATGTAAAGGCAAAATTTCCTCCTCTCGCCGGTGAAATAGCTGTATAAGAACCCATTTGGCCACCTAATACCGGAATGGTTTCACCAGAACTGATCGAAATTTTAATGATTCTGTCCACACCCTGATCTTCAATACTAGCCAAAATATCAGTTCCATGAATTTTAAAATCGTTCATGGGCCGGTCTAATTTGGCTGCCAACTCCATTTTACCGTTCATCGCGGGCCATGAATATCTAAACATACGATTTATGTAGTAGAGCTTATTTCCATTTTCAGATCCTGTCGTAATTAAATAACGACCATCACTTGAAAAATCAACCGTGGCATAATCAATTCCATCCGAGGTTAATTGGGTTTCTTTACCCCCTTGAAGATTGACTTGAAATAAATTTGAGGTGGAGGATTGATAGGCCGTCGTATTATAATCAGTACTGGCAGAAAAAACGATGGATTTATTGTCTGGTGTAAATGAAAATGAGCCCAAGTTAAACCCTTGAGATTTTACTAAGGAAACATCTTTGAATAAATTAATGGGGTGAGAACCGCTTAGGGATAAATCCATCGCGAAAATGTGCGCTTGTTTCTCGTCTAACCAAGAGTCCCAATAACGAACAGGAAAAGAGGTATAAACGCGTACTTTCGCCTTGATTTTTTTCTTATCATCCGCCATTTTCTTACTTAAAGAATCCGTAAAAGCGGAAGGGAATACACGAGATGTGAAGGCTAACCAACGACCATCCGAGGATATTTTTGCGGCAGAAACACCTGTAGATATAGATGTTATTCTTTGCGCTTCACCCCCATTTAATGGCAATGAATATAATTGGGGCGCTTCGTCGCCCTCTCTTTTGGCTGTAAAATAAATTTTATCTCCTGAAGGTGACCAAAAATAATTATCCTCCCCACTTTTGGAAGAAGTAATTCTTCTGGGACTTGTTTTTCCATCGGTGTGGGCCAACCATAAATCCGTTGTTTGTTCGTCCAAATTATACGAAGTTTCTACTTGGCTATAGACAACCGATTTACCATCAGGCGAAATTGCAGGGGCACCTACTTTTTTAAGTTTGACCATTATTTCATGGGTCAAAGGTTTAGAGACTTGATTTTGACCGAATGAAATATGAATAAATATAAATAGACCGCTGATAATTAGTAACAATTTCTTCATGTTGGTAGTTTAAAAGTTTGAAACTTATTTAATTTGTCGAATCATTAAAAAACTAAAATATGAAGAAAAAGTTATCGTTGTTTGTCTTGTCTGTTGGAATATTTTTTTCAACCTCCACCACAGCCCAAAATTTCAAGTTCATCGACAAGTCGAATATGAACTTATCCGTAAAACCGGGGGATGATTTCGTCGAATATTCCAATGGAATCTGGGTAAAAAATCATCCAATTCCAGCCAAAGAAACCCGCTGGGGTAGTTTTAATGAAATTAGGGATTTTAATATTAAAGCAGTTAAACTAATACTAGAAGAGACTGTAGCCAAGCAAAAATCCTCAGCAAAAGGATCTGTCGAAAGAAGAGTTGCTGATTTTTACATAGCGGCGATGGACAGCTTAAGAATTGAATCTTTGGGATTTGATCCCATTAAATCAGATTTAAAAAAGGTACAAGATATTCAATCTAGAGAAGATTTATTGATAGAAATGGCTCGTTTCAAAACGCAGGGCCTAGGTTCTCCATTCTTTGGGTCTTATGTTGGCCAAGATCGAAAAAATGTAAAAAAGATGGTACCACAATTTGGCCAAGGAGGAACTTCATTGCCCGATCGTGATTATTATTTAAAGACGGATGCTCGCACCTTGAAGATTCAGGAAGCCTTTAAAAAATACATCGCAACCTTATTTGAGTTGATCGGTACGCCTACCAATCAGGCCAAATCCAATGCGGAACAAATTTTCTTATTAGAGAAAAGGCTTGCCACAGCACAAATGGCGCGTGTTGAAATGCGGGATCCATATAAAACCTACAATAAATTTTTATTGGCTGATTTTCAAAAGCAAACACCCATCATTAATTGGAATGAGCAATTCAAATTATTGGGTATCCCATCTCAAGATTCCATCTTAGTTAGTGCACCTAAATTTTTAGTTGAGGTCAATAATACGTTGGCCGATACGCCCATTGAAAATTTAAAATCCTATTTAACTTGGAATATTTTAAAAGGGTCAGCATCCTATTTAAGTAGTCCATTTGTGAAAGCTAGTTTTGACTATGCAAAATTCTTAAGTGGCCAAGAAACACAAACTCCTCGTTGGCAACGCATGTCCACCCTAACGGACGGAACGATTGGTGAACTTTTGGGTCAATTATATGTGGCAAAACACTTTAAACCAGAGGCAAAAGAACGCATGAAAGAATTATTAGTTAACATGCGAACTGCCTTTGCTAATCGAATAAATAGTCTCGATTGGATGTCAGAACCCACTAAAAAGAAAGCGCTAGATAAATTAAATGCGTTTACTCCCAAGGTTGGATACCCTGATAAATGGAAAAATTATGATGGGTTAGAAATAAATGCAGATTCATTTTATCAAAACATGAAGAACGCCAGCATCTGGGCATATAATGACAATATCAATCAATTAGGAAAACCGGTTGATCGGACAAAATGGGGCATGACTCCGCCGACGGTTAATGCGTATTATAGCCCTACGATGAATGAAATTGTCTTTCCAGCGGGTATTTTGCAGTTCCCGTTTTTCTCGGCAGATGCGGATGATGCAATTAATTATGGAGGAATCGCTGCGGTTATTGGCCATGAAATGTCACATGGATTTGATGATTCAGGAAGCCAATACGACAATGATGGGACACTCAGAAATTGGTGGACGCCTGAAGATTTATCCAAGTTTAAAGCTAAAACGGTGCAGTTGGCAGCTCAATATGACCAATATACGGTGGTGGACACGATACATGTCAACGGAAAGTTTACATTAGGTGAAAACATAGGAGATTTAGGAGGATTGAATATTGCTTATGAGGCGTTTAAAATGACGAAACAGGGACAATCTAAAAAGAAAATTGATGGGTTGACACCAGACCAACGATTCTTTTTGGCATGGGCGCAGGTTTGGAGAGGAGCATCTAGACCAGAGATGGCGGCTCAAATGATTAAAACAGATCCTCACTCGCCTGGCCAATATAGAACTATTGGTACTCCAGTTAATATGGATGCTTGGTATGAAGCATTTAACGTGAAACCGGGAGACAAATTATACAAGAAACCTGAGGACCGAATTAAAATTTGGTAAACGAATCATTCAGTGGTTTAGGCTATTTTCAAGCAATGGCATAAACCTATTGAATTGCATCCAGATAAAGGCATAAAGAACTGGTAATTCTTCTCAAATTGCATGGATGCCACAGATGCACCGATTAAATTAAAATTAGCATCTCGTTTTATATCTAAAAGTAAACCCATAAAAAAAGGTGACTCGATGAGTCACCTTTTTTCTATTCGACATATCCTTGAGGACATATACCAATCTTATTTACCAATCGCAGGATTCGTTTGAATTTCTGTTAATGGAATTCCGTAAATGTAACGAGGATCAGATGGTTGAATCACCGCTCCAGCACCAAATGAATTTAAAGGCTCACCACGGCGAAGAACATCATTTGCACGGAAACCTTCCGCAATGAATTCAATTCTACGTTCCATTAAAATGGCTTTAATTAAGTCCGCCTTTGAAAGTGTACCAAATTCATAACTCGCATCCGAACGTTTGTGAACGGCAGTTAATATTGCTAAAGCACGTGTTGCGTTACCCGCTTCCGCTTCTGCTTCCGCTAAGTTTAACAAAACTTCCGCATAACGAATGTTAGGAACATAGTCAATATAAGGATTCACCCCACTGAATTTAATGCTCGAAGGAAAATTAGCAACCGCCGTTTTGGCTACTGTTAATTTTGTCTTACGATCATCCGTCGCAGTAAATTGAGCTTGGTTATAAACACCTGTAGCTCCTGTATTTAAATAATACTCAACATTTCCTGCATTGAAGTAGTAGCCCAATTGGTTTTGAGTACCTGGTGCGTTTGTTGCATCCATAGGAAATGAGAATATAGACTCAGTTGTCGTATAAGGTGCTTTGAACACAGCAGATACGTCAGCTTGTAAAGCATGAGCCACACGAGCAGTAGCTCTGAAAGGCGCAGTTGCAGAAACAATTTTATTTGCTTCCGTGATAACACCTGCGTAATCTGCTTTGGCTAACAATACTCTTGTCTTTAAAGCGATCGCTGAATTCTTGTGTGCACGCGTTGTATTTAACAATGCAGAAGAATAAGAATCAGGTAATTCAGCTTCAGCTTCGTTCAAATCTTTTAAAATTTGATCATAAATCTGTGCGACTGAACTACGAGCTAATGCATTGTTTGCAGAAGAAGTCTCTCCTTTTAAACGCAATGGCAATCCCGCAGAAGCACCTTTATCTAAAATAAAAGGCTTTGCAAAATACTGTACCAAAGAGAAATAGGTTAAAGCACGTAAGAACTTAGCCTCTCCTCTGTAATTCGCAGCTAAAGCAGACGAAACTGCAGTAGGATTCGCAGCCAAACCTTCTAAAAATAAATTAGCACGGTTGATCGTAGAATATCCCACCACCCAGAAGTTGGCCAAATACGAATCCGAAGGATCTTGGTTTCCTTGGTACGTAGAATATCCCGTTACCGAGTTCGTTGTACGGTTAACCCAATCCTCTCCACGGATGTCATTATAAATTAAATAACGACCTCCAAATAAACTTCCCGATTTAGCTGAACCATAAAGTCCATTCACTTGGGATAAAACACGAGCGGGTGTATTAAATACCGTCGCATCAGACAAATCCAATTCTGGAACTGCGTTCAAGAATTCCTTATTACAAGAAGAAACTGTCATCGCTAAGGCGATAGACAAGATTCCAATTTTGTTTGTGAATAATTTCATTTTCTTATCTCCTTTAAAATTATAAACCTATGTTAAGACCAATTGTAAATGACCTAGCTTGTGGAATTGAGTTACGCTCAATACCTGAGGCTAAGTTTGTATCTCCATTGGTTGAGATTTCTGGGTCAACACCCGCATACTCTGTCCATAAAAAGGCATTGTTTGCCTGTGCATACACACGAAGACTATTAATACCCAATTTAGTCAAGTTGGCAGGAATCTTATATCCCAAAGTAGCCGTTTGCAAACGAATAAAATCTCCTTTTTGAATATTGGCATCAATTAAGAAAGATGAACCATTTGACACGTTATCTCCATAAACAGCACGAGGAATGTCTGTAATTTGTCCTTCTTTAGTCCAAGAATTTAATACATCCACAGAATTGTTCCATACACGTTGGTCACGTAAACCAGCCTGAGAACCATTGTAAATCAAATTACCTCCAGAGAAAGTAAAGTTCATTCCTAAGTCAAAACCTGCATAACGGAAGGTATTATTAAATCCACCGTAGAAAGTTGGCATCGTGTTTCCTAAGATTTGTTGCTCTGAAGAAACAGATACTGTACGCGTTCCATCTAACAAAGTCCAAGCATCCGCACCACCTAAGTGTTGGTATTGTACTTTAACACCATCTTTTCTGATGTATATACGGCGTCCGTTAGCTGGGTTAACTCCACCCGTCTTAACTCCGTAAATTTGTGCAGCTGAATAACCCACTTTCGTAATGGAAGTAGTCTCCAAGCCAGATGTTGCCGTTAAAATAGGTGTATTCGCATCTACTAGGGAAGTAACCATATTTTCATTCGTTGCAAAATTAACGTTCGTGGTCCAAGTGAATCCTCCATTGTTAATTGGCGTCGCTGTGATAGCTAATTCATATCCTCGGTTATACATGGAACCAACGTTAGCCAAAATTGAGTTTCCAGGAATACCTTTTGAAGGTGCTTGTGGAACGTTCAAAATCAAATTATTGATATCCTTGTTGTAATAATTGGCCTCTATTGAAATACGATCGTTTAAGAAACTAATATCAATACCAAAGTTGGTCTGCTCACTCGTCTCCCATTTCAAATCCTTATTTCCTGCTTGGTTAAACGCCAATGTTGGCGCAGCACCATACAAACCAGAACCAAAAGTAGAATAAGAACCATAAGCATTAGGAACGTTACCGTTACCCACTTTACCCCAAGATGCTTTCAAACGAAGGTTAGAAATTTTGTTGCCTAGGTTAGTATTTTTAAAGAACTTCTCTTCAGAAACAGTCCAACCGGCAGATACTCCACCGAAGTCACCCCAACGATTATCCGCAGAAAGTGCAGAGTTACCATCACGACGGTAATTTCCACTTAAGAAATATTTACCTGCATAATTATAACTTAAACTTCCTAAATAAGCCTCATAAGAAACTTGGTAAATTCCGTTACCCGCAGCTAAGTTAGTTCCAAAATTTCCTTGGAAATCAGTAAAGAAAAAGTCAGCTAATCCTTGGCGCTGAGCTCCCCAGTTTAACACACGTGTTTTTTGAGAATCCGAACCTAATACCGCTGAGATGTTGTGGTTTTCGCCCAACTTCACATTGTATTGTAGCGTGTTAATTAAGTTCCAGTTGTCAGAACGCGCAGTATTGTTGTAAGCATCTCCACTCGCAGCCCAACCATCTCCATTGAAAGGATTAAAGAAACGAACATTTTCTGTGTTTCTACGATCCCATGAATAACTTGTTCTAAAATTCAGACCCTCTGTGATCTTGATTTCAGCACCTAAATTTGCAATTAAACGGGTGTTTTCAGAAGTAATTTTATCTAAATCACGTACAACCGCTGGATTAGGAAACTGTGCCGGAAGTAAGTTATTCATACGACCCACGGTGTTGTTCTCTAAGTTATAATTACCATCAGGTAAATAGGCTGGCAAGTTAGGTACTTGAGCCACCGCTATACGACCTAAACCTGACGTATTAAACGCACCACCTGGATTTGATCCCGACATAGGTGCCATATTATACGTATTTGAATAATTGAAATTAGTTGTAAACTTCAACCAATTTGTAGCTTGGTGATCCATGTTGAAACGACCAGAACGACGTTGGAAGCTATTGCTGCGTAAAAAACCTTCTTGGTCTGAAAATCCAGCAGAGAAATAATAAGAAGTCTTATCGGTTCCCCCAGTAATTGTCATGTTATGATTTTGAGAAAAGGCTGTTTGGTAAACCACTTTGGACCAATCAGTATCGATCAAAGATCCATCAGGATTGTAATTTGGCAAGAAAGATTGGTTAGCCGAATTTCTTTGAGTCGCAGATACGGCATTTGGATTCAATTTCAATGCATTTCCAATGGCCATATTTTTATGGTACATATATTGCTCAGCATTTAAAACATCTGGCAAACGAACCGCATCACTTACACCAGCCCATGAATCAATCGATACCTTAGCTTTTCCTGATTTTCCACGCTTCGTGGTAATCAATAAAACTCCAGCACCTGCACGAGAACCATAAATAGCTGCAGAAGCAGCATCTTTTAATACGTCAATGGACTCAATATCCGATGGATTAATATCTGCCAAAGGGTTATTGGTCGTCGAGTTAGCTGAAACGTTGTCCGTCGAAATAGGTATCCCGTCGATTACAACTAAAGGAAATGAGCTAAGTGATAATGAACTTAAACCACGTACACGAATCACAGGAGGATTGTTCAACAAACCATTAGGTTGTGTAATGTTCACACCGGCTGCTTGGCCCGTTAACCCTTGTGAAAAACTTTGTACCGGACGCTCGGCAATGGCAGTTGCTTTAATCGTAGAGGCAGCACCCGTAAATTCTACACGCTTTTTGGTACCATAACCAACTACAACTACTTCAGAAAGTTGGG
This sequence comes from uncultured Cytophagaceae bacterium, assembly GCA_903933935.1. Lineage (GTDB taxonomy): Bacteria > Bacteroidota > Bacteroidia > Cytophagales > Spirosomataceae > Aquirufa. Next base: position 460 of record CAIZMB010000118.1, on the reverse strand, counting down.
TATTGTCGACCGACAATTTAACATCAACCACCGATCGGTTACCGACTGTAACTGTTTGAGTATTATAGCCTACAAAGCTAAATACCAATGAAGCTCCTTCTCCCACGGAAATGGAATAAGAACCATCTACACTTGATGTGGTCCCTTTATTGGAACCCTTAGTGCTAATACTGACACCAGGTAATCCGCCACCATCTTCTGAAGAAGTGACCTTTCCTGTTACTGTTCTGTTCTGAGCAAATAACGAGCTAACACTAGCTGCTACTAAAACCCAAATTAGTAAGAGTTTTTTCATGTTTGTTTATTTAAATGAATGTTAAGAGCAAAATTAAAAAATTATATTTTGTTAATCTGACTTTTTTGCAAATTAAATCTACTTTTAGTATTAAAAGTATTACTATAGTAGAAATTTATAGGGCAAAAGTGCTAAAAACGAAATAAAAAAATAATTAATTAATTT
>CAIZMB010000117.1 GCA_903933935.1 uncultured Cytophagaceae bacterium | reverse complement strand
TCCTTAAACATTTAGATATTTCCAAACCTCTTTTCGCTCACCATGCGCACAACGAACATGTGGGTGTAGCTGGAGTCATTAAGTTGTTAAAAGAAGGAAAGGTAGTGGGTTTAATTTCAGATGCCGGCACTCCAGGAATTTCAGATCCTGGTTTTTTATTAGTCAAAACATGTATAGAGCAGGGTATTGATGTAGAAACTTTACCCGGTGCCACGGCGCTTATTCCCGCATTAGTGAATTCAGGATTTCCTTTAGATCGTTTTGTTTTTGAAGGTTTCTTGCCTCACAAAAAAGGCCGACAAACCCGTTGGAAAGCCATAGCAGAAGAAGAAAGAACGACAGTTTTATATGAATCTCCCCATCGTTTGCATAAAGCTTTAGAGCAGATAATTGAGTTTGTTGGGCCCGATAGGCAAATTATGGTGGCACGCGAATTAAGCAAAATGCATGAACAAATGGTGCGAGGGAGTGCTACAGAAGTTTTAACCTATTTTGATCAAAATCCTGATAAAATTAGAGGGGAAATAGTCATTGTCATTGCCGGAAAATAATGAAGAAATTTTATTTATATCTTTTTCTATTTTTACCAATCATTGGGTCTGCTTCCATTCCCACTTTGGGCCCACGCGCGCAGGTTTCTTTGGTTACTTTTGCTCCTGGAAAAGAGTTACATGCAGCTTTTGGTCATGCTGTTATTTGGGTGAATGATCCGGAGCAAGGGATTGATCGAGCGTATAGCTATGGAACTTTTGATTTTAATACAGATAATTTTTACTTCAAATTTTTAAGAGGAACACTGCCTTATTCGATTTCATATAATTCCATGAATGATCTAGTGTATTATTATTCTGAAATTGAAAAAAGAGGCATTCAAATTCAAAATTTGAAATTGACCGATCCGCAGAAAATGCAGATTTTTACAGCTTTAGAAATCAATTTGTTGCCTGAAAATAAAAACTATCAGTACAAATTCTTTTATGATAATTGTTCCTCAAGGCTTAGGGATATGATTGAAAAGGCTGCTCCTGGCGCATTTAAATGGAAGAATTATAAGAGTCTGGAAGGTAAATCATATCGTGGTTGGATGAACGACTATTTGAAAACCAATTCATGGGTTACGTTTGGGATGAATTTAGCTTTAGGGGTTCCTGCTAATCACCTTGCCAATGCGTCTGAGTCATGTTATTTGCCTGATAATTTAAATTTATCGGTCCAACAAGCTGAGGTGAATGGGCAAAAATTAGCAGATGCCCCTTTCGATGTATTTGTATCAAAACCAAAAGAGCCAGAAAATTATGACTGGTTTGGCCCCATTCCTTTGTTGGTGTTAATTAATTTGTTGATTGCTTTCATTTCATTCAAAAAACGAAAAGTTGAAATCTTCATTTTAGATGTTATTTTATTTTCGCTTTTGGGAATTTTAGCTTGGTTTATATTCTTTTTGGCTGTTGGCACTGATCACGAAGTAATGGCATATAATCCTAGTTCCTTATTGTTGTTTCCTTTGAATTTCCCAGCGGTTATTTGGTTTGCGCGCACAAATAGGGCTGAGTGGTGGACTTATTATTGCCGCTTAGCTTTTATTTTAACAGCGATTGGATGTAGTTGGGCCTTATTTTATTTCCCATGGATTGTTTTAGTTGGATTAATGCCATTGATTCGACTATTTTTCTTATCTCATTTTATTAAATATTCCCATGATTGAACTGAGGAGTGATACGTTTACCTTACCTACTGCAGGAATGCGCGATGCGATGTTTTCGGCACCTTTGGGGGATGATGTTTTTGGGGAGGATCCGACGGTAAATAATTTGCAAATTAAAGTGGCTGAATTGTTTGGAATGGAAAATGCATTATTTTGTCCCTCCGGTACCATGACCAATCAGATAGCTATTTCTGCGCATGTTTCGAAAGGCCAAGAGGTTATCTGTGATGAGTTGTCGCATATCTATTTATATGAAGGGGGAGGAATTATGGCGAATGCTGGCGCCTCAGTTAAATTATTAAAGGGGGATTTGGGCCGATTGTCTAAAGATCAAATAGCTAATGCGATCTCTCCTGATGACATTCATGCCTGCGAGAGTAAATTAGTCAGTTTAGAAAATACAGTCAATAAAGGAGGAGGAAGTATTTATACTTCAGAATCACTTCAAGAAATAGCAAATTTTTGTAAAAATGCTTCGATTCCATTGCATTTGGATGGTGCACGTATTTTTAATGCTATGGCTGTGAGTGGACAAAGCCCTATGCAATTTGGCCAATGGTTTGATTCCATTTCTGTCTGTCTTTCGAAAGGTTTAGGCGCTCCTGTCGGTTCTGTTTTGTTGGGCTCCCATGATTTTATTAAAAAAGCGCGCAGAATTAGAAAGAGATTGGGAGGCGGTTGGCGCCAAGCAGGCTTGCTGGCCGCTGCGGGAATATATGCATTAGATCACCAGGTAGAAAGATTAAAGGAAGATCATGCACGCGCAAAGCAAATAGGATTAGCCTGTGAAAGTTTAACTTGGGTAACTGAAGTAATGCCTGTGACGACGAACATTGTCATTGTTAAATTAAAGGAAGGTATAAAGGCTTCCACTAAAGTGGCCGAATTAGATTCCTTAGGAATTAAGTGCGCACCCTTTGGTCCTCAATACATTCGATTTGTCACCCATTTGAATTTTGATGATGAGGCATTGACTAAATTCATAAAAATTATAAAGCAATAAGATACATATGGAACGTAAAGCATTTAAAATGTTTTTATTACCTGGTTTTGAGGCGGAATACAAGAAACGCCATGATGAAATTTGGCCAGAATTGAGTGAGCTTTTGAAGGAAGTGGGTATACAAAACTATTCTATTTTTTTGGATGAAGAAACGCTGACATTGTTTGCCTATTTAGAAGCCGAAGATCTACGTTTATTGGATGGATTACCTGCAAGGTCAATCATGCAAAAATGGTGGGCATTTATGGGTGACATTATGAAAGCTAATCCAGATAATTCCCCAGTTTCTGTCGATTTGCCTTCTGTTTTTTATCTGGCTTAACATGAAAAAATTTATCCTTTTAATTGTATTATTTATAAGTTTTCATGGATTTGCTAAGCCAAAAACCACAGAAGTTTTGGCGAAATTACATGTAGCAAAAGCTTATTTTCAACAAAAATGGCCTGATGTTTCAGCTCCTATTCCTCGGCCAGACCGCATTCGGCCATCTAATATTTGGACCCGTGCTGTTTATTATGAAGGGCTGATGGAATTATATAAAATTGATCCCAAAGCTGCTGACATGAAATATATGTTGGACTGGGCGAATTTTCACCAATGGAATCTACGTGATGGGATTAAAACACGTAATGCAGATAATCAAGCTTGCGGACAGATTTACCTAGACTTATTTGATTTTCAAGCAGATTCTTTGCGAATCTTACCTATAAAGGCCAATGTGGATTTAATGGTTAATTCAGCCAAAGCGGATGATTGGTCTTGGATCGATTGCTTACAAATGAGTATGCCCGTTTTTACGCGCTTGGGTGTACGATTTTCTGATAATCGCTATTTTGAAAAAATGTATGATTTATATGCATTTACTAAAAACAAGCATGGTGGTTCGGGTTTATATGATAAAAATGTAGGCTTATGGTGGCGCGATAAGGATTTTGTTCCTCCCTATAAAGAACCGAATGGAGAGAATTGTTATTGGTCACGGGGAAATGGATGGGTATTTGCGGCCTTGGTGAGAACCTTGGAATTGATGCCAAAAAATGCTCCTCATCGGGCTGAATATGAACAGGATTTTATTGTCTTAGCTAATGCACTTTTGCCTTTGCAGCGAAAAGATGGCTTTTGGAATGTAAGCTTGAAGGACCCTACCCATTTTGGTGGTCCTGAAGCCACAGGGACTTCCTTGTTTGTCTATGGCATGTCTTGGGGAGTTCGAAATAAATTATTGCCTAAAAAGAAATTTGATCGAGCTATTTTAGCTGGTTGGGATGCTTTAGCTACATGTGTCCATCCCAACGGTTTTTTGGGTAATGTACAAGGAACAGGAAAGGAGCCCAAAGAATCTCAGCCTGTGTCATTTACCCGTGTGCCCGACTTTGAAGAT
>CAIZMB010000116.1 GCA_903933935.1 uncultured Cytophagaceae bacterium | reverse complement strand
TAAAATATTTACAAAAAAAAGACAATTTTATTAAATAATTTTGAATTTATACTTTACCGCATTATATTTGTTGACTGATTAATTACAAAGGTAGTTAATTTTATTGTAGGGTGATGAAATTGGCAGACGTGCCCTCCTGTCTCGGGGGTGGTGATTCTGGGATAAACGCGGCATAACGGGTTGACCACTAAGTTAGTTCTGTGTCGTGGCTAACCACATCTTGGAGGTTCGAATCCTTCTCCTACAGCCATTAGTTTTTAGTTTGTTGATGAAGTGTAATGTTAAAAGCAATCCTATTTTAGGATTGCTTTTTTATTTCACAAAAAGTCTATAAATTTAGTAGAGAAATTTTACCTTTTAAATTATAGCAACATGAGTTTACGTTTAGGTGACATCGCACCCGATTTCCAAGCGGAATCAACTTTAGGGCACATATCCTTCCATGATTGGATCGGAGATTCTTGGGCATTATTTTTTAGCCATCCCGCTGATTTTACACCAGTATGTACAACTGAATTAGGGAAAACCGCTCTTCTTAATGGAGAATTTACTAAAAGAGGAGTAAAAGCAATTGCCATATCCGTGGATTCCTTAGAATCTCACAATAAATGGGTGCCTGATATCGAAGAGGTTAATTCTGTACAAATGAATTTTCCAATTATTGCAGATCCAGAAAAGAAAGTAGCATTGCTCTATGATATGATTCATCCAAATGCATCAGAAAAAGCAACGGTAAGATCAGTATTTATTATAGGGCCAGACAAAAAAATAAAGTTGACATTAACTTATCCAGCTTCTACAGGTAGAAATTTCACAGAAATTCTACGTGTTATTGATTCGTTGCAATTAACGGCTAACTACCAAGTAGCCACACCCGCAGATTGGATTAATGGAGAAGATGTAATAATTACTCCAGCCGTATCAGATGCTGACGCAGTGATGAAATTTCCAAAGGGATTTACGAGTGTTAAACCCTATTTGAGAAAAACTCCTCAACCAAACTTGTAAAATCGGAATGTTCGAATTTCAAAAAGGAGAATAAGGCTGAAATGCTTTACTCCTTTTTTTTATTCAATCCATTAATATTTCTTAATTTTGCCTAAGTAAAACAATCCATTTATTATGCTTTCAAACGTAGATTTTACAAAAACGCACGCTTTCAATCAATTGCAAAATGACTTTAATAGGCTTCATTCAATCACACTAAAAAGTTTATTTGAGGCTAACAAACAAAGGCAAAATGAATTTAGTCTAGCGTTTAACGATCTGTTTTTCGATTATTCTAAAAACATATTAGATAAAGAAGCATTCACTCATTTAATTGAATTGGCTAACCAAACTAATTTGAAATCAGCCATCAATTCTCAGTTTTCGGGCGATGTGATCAATGTAACAGAAAATAGATCTGTTCTTCATACTGCACTAAGAGCTGACACAAAGACAGAAATACTGATTGATGGTAAAAATATCATGCTCGATATTGAATTGGTAAAGAATCAAATGAAGGACTTTTGCGAAAAAGTTATTCAAGGCCAATGGAAAGGGTATACTGGAAAATCAATTACTGATGTAGTAAATATCGGCATTGGAGGTTCCGATTTAGGTCCAGTAATGGTTACAGAAGCATTAAAAGCTTATAAGAATCATTTAAATATACATTTTGTGAGTAATGTTGATGGCACACATATTTCAGAAACATTTAAAAAGATAAATCCAGAAACAACCTTATTCTTAATTGCATCAAAAACATTTACGACCCAAGAAACAATGGCTAATGCATTTTCTGCAAGAAATTGGTTTTTAGAGGAAGCAAAAGAGATGAAACATGTTGCTAAGCATTTTGTAGCCATGTCGACCAATAAAACAGAAGTAGAAAAGTTTGGAATTGACGCTCAAAATATGTTCGTTTTTTGGGATTGGGTGGGTGGAAGATACTCTTTATGGTCAGCCATTGGACTTTCCATAGCTCTAAGTATCGGATTTGAAAATTTTGAGCTTTTGTTATCAGGTGCTAATGAAATGGATGTTCATTTCTCCACAGCGTCTTTTGAAAATAACATTCCTGTTATATTAGCTTTATTAGGCATTTGGTATTCACAATTCTTTAATGCTAATACTCATGCTATTTTACCATATGACCAATATATGCATCGTTTTGCTGCCTATTTCCAACAAGGCGACATGGAATCGAATGGTAAATCAGTTGATCGTAATGGGAATAGAGTTACGTATCCTACAGGGCCTGTTATATGGGGTGAGCCAGGAACGAATGGCCAACATGCGTTTTATCAATTAATACACCAAGGAACTCAATTGATTCCTGCTGATTTTATTGCTCCAGCCATTACACACAATAAAATTGGCAACCACCACACCTTGTTGATGTCCAATTTCTTTGCTCAAACAGAGGCCTTAATGAATGGAAAAACAAAAAAAGAAGTAGACGCAGAACTACAAAAAGCAGGTTTATCCACCGAACAAATAAATAAACTAAGTCCATTTAAGGTTTTTGAAGGAAATAGGCCAACCAACTCCATCTTAGTCAAGCAAATTACTCCTAAAACGTTAGGCTCATTAATCGCCATGTATGAGCACAAAATATTTGTACAAGGAATTATTTGGAATATATTCAGTTATGATCAATGGGGTGTAGAGTTAGGAAAGCAATTAGCTAACTCCATATTACCTGAATTAGAAAACGATCAAGAAATTAATTCCCACGATAGCTCAACAAATGGGTTGATCAACAAATTTAAAGCATGGAGGTCTTAAGATAATCTTTGAACTAGCTCAGTCCATTTGAGTTCTTCTTGGGTTCCGCTACTCATATCTTTAAGCGAAATTAAACCTGATTTAATTTCTTCTGAACCGATTACGGCCACAAATCGAATTCCCTTTTTGTCTGCGTATTCAAATGATTTTTTGATTTTAGTTATGTCTGGATAAACCTCACATGAAATTCCATTTGAACGCAATGAGTTAGCTAAACTCAAACATTTCAATTGGCCTTCTAGATCAAAATAAGTGAATAGTACTTGGCATGCATTAGAATCTACCGAAGGCAACAAATTCAAAGTATCCAATACGTCGATAATCCTTTCTATCCCAAAAGAAATCCCAACCCCCGACATATTGGGCAAACCAAAAGAACTGGTTAAATTATCATATCGCCCCCCTCCTGCTATACTACCAAAAGCAAGATCAACAGCCTTACCTTCAAATATAAGTCCAGTATAATAAGACAATCCGCGCGCTAATTTGACGTCAAATACAAGGTTCGATTGATCTGCTGAAAAGGAAAGAACATCCTCTATTTCTTTTAAGCCCGCTAAACCAATCTCAGATTGGGATAAAAAAGTTCTTAAATTAATTACTTTTTGATCATTAGTTCCTTCAAACTCAATGATAATTTTTAGTTTATTTAATTTGTCAATTTCAAATCCTTGCTCTAATAATTCATTTTGAACAACATTCCAGCCAACCTTATCTAATTTATCTAATGCAACTGCAAACGAAGTAAATTTATCAATCATACCAAGAGCCTCAACAATACCTGTCAAAACTTTCCTGGAATTAATTAACAATTGAGCCTTCAAATTTAATTCAGAAAATATAGATTGAAAGAGGGAGATTAATTCTGCTTCATTGATTAATGAATCAGACCCAACAATATCGGCATCACATTGATAAAATTCTCTATATCGGCCTTTCTGAGGTCGATCAGCTCTCCAAACAGGTTGTATTTGATACCGTTTAAACGGAAATGCCAGTTCACTCCTATTCATGGATACAAAACGAGCAAATGGCACAGTTAAATCATACCTTAAACCCTTTTCTACTATCTTTTGAGAAAAATTCTTAAAACCAAATTCAATATCTTTTGGAGATATTTCTTTTAGAAAATCACCTGAATTCAATATTTTGAAAAGCAGTTGATCGCCCTCGTCACCATATTTACCCATTAAAGTAGATAAATTTTCAATGGAGGGTGTTTCAATATTTTGAAAGCCAAAACGTTCAAAATGTTTTTTGATTATTGAAAAAACATAATTCCTTTTGACCATTTCTTTTGGTCCAAAATCTCTAGTTCCCCTTGCGTTGCTTGGCTTTTGCATCATATATAAAAAACAAAATTAATTAATTATGCTTAATATTTTTGATAAATAACCTAGAATAGCTATTTTTGCATACCAAATTTTAAAGACATGGCTGTAACAAGATTAAAACGTAAAGACAGAAGGAATAAGGCAGTAGCTAACAATAAGGTAGCCGCTATCAAAATTTTAAAACGTAGACCAATTATCAAATTGGTAGATGTAGAAGAAATCAAAGCTACTTTCAATAAGTAATTTTTATATCTTTATATTTAAACCGGTTTTTACCGGTTTTTTTTTATCTAAAACCTACTAAACAAAATGAAAAAGTCACTATTCTTAATCGCTATTTCCATTTTCACATTAGCTTTTAACGTAAAAGCTCAGGATCATCGACATGCTGTTGTGAACCCAACTAATCCTGAAGTAACAGAGTATTGGGATCCAGAAGTTAAAGTTATAACGCCGGGAATGATTCCATCTGATGCCATTGTTTTATTTGATGGAAAAGATTTAAGTAATTGGGAATCCGCGAAAGACGGTTCACCTGCTCTATGGAAGGTGGATCCAACAGAAAAATCGATGACGGTTGTTGGCAAAACAGGTAACATCTCAACCAAACAAAAATTCGAAAACTATCAATTGCACATTGAATGGAGGTCACCTATTGAGCCTGATACTAAAAAAAGTCAAGGTAAGGGAAACAGTGGTGTTTTCATGCAAGGGATGTATGAAGTACAGGTAATGAATTCTTATCAAAATAGAACTTATCGCAATGGCCAAGCTGGAAGTATTTACAAGCAAAGCGCTCCATTGGTTAATGCTACATCTAAAATGGGCGAATGGAATACTTATGATATCATTTATACAGCTCCCAAATTCACAATCAACGGAGGAATCGACACCCCAGCTTATGTAACTGTAATTCATAATGGAGTTGTTGTACAAAATCATACTAAAATTCAAGGAACTACAGAATATATAGGCCAGCCTAAAAACCCAGTACATGGACCAGGACCTATCAGCTTACAAGATCATGGAAATCAAGTAAGTTTTCGAAACATATGGATTCGAGAAATGTAAAAAGATCTAAATTTTAATTAAGGAAGGTTTTTTTATCAAAAAAACCTTCCTTTTTTTGTTATATGAAATATTTAATTAGCTGGGTTTTAAGAAATATCCCACGAAAATTTATTCAATTATTTGCTCATAAATTAATCAAGCTTTACAGTTTGATTTTGAAAGGCGATCAAGTTCATTGCCCAATTTGCAATCAATCATTCCGCAAGTTTTTACCTTATGGGAGAATGTTTCCTCGTGAAAATGCTTTATGTCCTTCCTGTTTAAGTTTAGAAAGACATCGATTAATGCATTTATTTCTAAAAAATGAGACTAATTATTTTACGAGCAAACCTAAAGTATTGCACATAGCACCTGAATATTGCTTTATTGATCGATTTGAAAAATATTTAGGTGATAATTATATAACGGCTGATATTGAATCACCTTTAGCTAAGGTGAAAATGGATCTTCACCAGATACCTTTTGATGATAATTCGTTTGACGTGGTTTTTTGCAATCATGTACTTGAACATGTGAAAGATGATGTCCAATGTATGAAAGAGATAAGGCGCGTACTTAAAAGTGACGGTTTTGCTCTTTGTCAAAGCCCACAAAGGTATGATCTCGAAACAACCTATGAAGATGCCAGTATAACGGACCCAAAAGAACGAGAAAAGCATTTTTTGCAAGATGATCATTTACGAATTTATGGAAGGGACTATGGAAATCAATTAAAATTATCAGGTTTCAACGTTGAAGAAGTCCGCATGGTAGAGAAAATTGGGCTAATAGAAGCAAAAAAAATGGCTTTGCCATTGGAAGAAATTATATATTTATGTAAAAAATAAGATGCGCTACGAAAAACTGTCGTCAACATTATTTATAAAAAATAGGGCTAAGTTAATTGAATTACTGCCCCCTAAATCCATGGTTATCATAAGTTCTAATGATATCATGCCAACCAATGCCGATGGCACGATGGGATTTAAGCAAAATTCTGACTTATATTACCTATCTGGGTTAGACCAAGAGGAAACCTTATTAATACTTTACCCCGATGCACCAGAAAATCAATATAAAGAAATCGCATTCGTTAAAGAGACCTCTGAATTAATTGAAATTTGGGAAGGTCATAAGTTTACGAAACAAGAGGCCACCGAAATTTCAGGAATCAAAAATATTCAATGGACCAGTAATTTTGAGCAAGTTCTTAAAACCATCATCAATTGTGATTGTG
>CAIZMB010000115.1 GCA_903933935.1 uncultured Cytophagaceae bacterium | reverse complement strand
TCGATTCTCGTCGGGGCCACATGATTTAAATGACTTAGGCGTTTCCTAAACGCTAGATATGCCGGGGTCGCGCTCGACTCGATTCTCGTCGGGGCCACCATATTTCATGAAATCATAGGCGTTTGGTTAATTCAAAGAAAATTTTCAATTTTAACCAATTCTTCTATATTGAAACAAAACCATGAAATTATCTGAACGCTTATCCAATAGCCCCTATTTTTTCAAAGGCAGCCATACTTTATTTTTTGATTGGTTTTTAAAATTAGTCTTTTCGAAAAAGGTCAACAAAGGGGAATTTATCATTGAAGCAGGAGACTTATGCGACAAATTATTTTACATTGAGAAAGGACTTATTAGAATCTATCGAATTGACGACGATAAAGAAATTACAACTTGGTTTGCAAAAGAAGGAGATTTTGTTACGACCGTTAATAGCTTTCATTTTGGCCAACCCTCCAAAGAATATTTTGAAGCCATAGAAGATTCTGTAATCTATTATATTAACAAAAAATCGTATTTATATTTAGTTGAGCTGAGTACCAACTTCGCTAAATTTTCGATCCATGAACTTTTTAATAATTTATGTGAGTACCAAAATCAATGTGAATATTTAAGAACACTATCAGCTCCAGATCGCTTAAAGTACATTGAAAAAGAATATCCCTATTTGCTCAAAAGGGTTAAAAATAAATACCTTAGCTCATTTTTAAATATCGAAACCACCTATCTATCCAAACTATTGAATCAGAAAATACAGGATAATGAATAAAAAATCCCTGGTTTAAAAAACCAAGGATTTCCAATACTCCGTGTTCTAAATTATATTTTTTATTTTACTGACCCCCACTCTGATAAATCAAAATAATAATCTTCATTCTCTTGAAACCTCTCCCACCTCAACTTGAATTTAACATATTGGGATTTATCACAAGGTAAACTCAATAAAATTTGTTCCCCTTGATGTAGTTCAAACTGTATAACTGCCTCATTTGTATCCAATTGATAATCTAAATTATGATTAGCAATATCTTTCAACAAAACGATTTCAAATCGACTTAAATTTAAAGCTTGATCTGAAGTTTTGATCCTTAAGGCTTTCATAGTGGCCAAATTTAAAAGGTTTGAAAATAGGAAAAATTGGAAAATCACAACTTTTTTCAAAAAAATTGAAAATTTTTAACCTAAATTAAAAAGCTAACATTTAGTGGACGAAATTTGATATACTTAAAAATCCGAATGGATTACAAACAATTCCTTAAATTGCCACCAATCCAAAAAACGATGTGGGAAACAAAAGAAAATAAACTGTACAAAAAATTCAAATTTGGGGACTTCTCGGAAGCAATCCAATTTATAAACCAAGTAGCGGAGCTATCAACCCAGGTCAATCATCACCCAAGCATACTTAACAACTACAATGTAGTGGAGATTTGGTTGTGCACGCACGATGAAAACAATCAAATCACAGCCAAAGATCATGAGCTAGCCAACATGATTAATGAAATCAAATGAAACTATTTTACTTGTTATCAAGTTAAATTGACTAGCTTTCCCTTTCTTTTGAATACATCCTATACATATCAGCTATTTACGTCTATTCAGTCTT
>CAIZMB010000114.1 GCA_903933935.1 uncultured Cytophagaceae bacterium | reverse complement strand
ACGCTTCCGACCCGTTTGACATTGTACGACATTGATGCCAACGTCATCTGGGAGCAGAGCTATGCAGAAAATCAAAGTGAAATTAAATTGGACCAGTTCCAAGGCATCAAGGCCGGCAAGTACATCCTGCAGGTATTCCAAAAAGGAAAGCCGCAGAGCCAGTCCCTGATTAAAGAAGTGCAGTAAATAAAATAAACAACAAACAAACACAAGTAGCAAATAAGGTACAAGATTAAATATGAATCCTAGTTCAAAAAAATATTAAACATGAAGTCTTACAATCATTTACTCATCTTACTTTTTAGTCTAATAGGCTTAAGTACTTTCGCTCAGACAAGCAAGAAAACGCTGAACTACCAAGCAGTCATTTTAGACCCCAAGGCCATCGACATACCGGGAGCGAGCATCGTGGGCCAGCCCTTAAACAAGGGCAAGGTGTGTTTGCGCTTTAGTTTATTGAATGCCCAGGGAGGGTTGGATTATGAAGAAACCCAACAAGTCACCACCGATGAATATGGTTTGGTGAATGTGGCGATCGGAACCGGAAGCCAGGCACAAGCCAGCAATAGCACAAGCATTTACAAAAGCTTTGAAAGTGTGGTTTGGAACTCGAGTGTGAAGAGTTTGAAAGTGAGCGTTAGCTATGATGGATGCAGCAGCTTCAAACAAGTAAGTGCTCAGGCCTTAAATTACACGCCTTATGCACTTTATGCCGAAGCGGTGGATTATAAGAATGTGCGAGATGCGCCTACGAAACTTTCTCAGTTCAATAATGACGCGGGATATTTAATCCCAAAAGATTTAGATTCGCTGAAATCAGACATACAAACGAATAGCTCAAAAATTGAGGTAGCGAATAAATCCATTGCCGACAATAAGCAAGCGAGTGATGCCACGTTTTTAGTGGTGAACCAAAGCATTAGCAGTTTAGATACTCAGGTAGCTCAGAACACGGGTTCGATTAGCAACATCAATACAAAAATAACGGACCAACAAAATCAGATTTTAGATAACCGCAATCAGATCACGGCGACCAACAATAATTTAAATGCACAGATTGGTGGATTGCAGGGACAATTAAATACTACTAATTCGACGGTCAACAGCCTAACGGGAGTGGCGGAAGTAGTTTCGAATAAATCTATTGCAACAAATTTAGGTGGAGCTAATCCATCAGACCAATTATACCCAAGTCAAAAAGCCGCCAAGTCCTATATAGACAATGCCATTTATGATGCGGTGGGATCCGGAGTTCCAGATGCTACCACCTTAGCAGCAGGTAAAGTGAAATTGGCGGGAGATTTGGGAGGAACGGCGGCTAGCCCTACAGTGCCCGCTTTGGCAACCAAAGAAAACACGGCGAATAAATCAACGGACGTGCAAGCCGATGGCAACGATAACACGAAATACCCATCGGTCAAAGCAGTGAAGAATTACGTAGATCAAGCGGTGAATGGAACAGCATTAGCGGCGGATTTAGCAGCAAAAGCGAACCTTGCTTCGCCGACGTTTACAGGAATACCGTTGGCTCCAACACCTGCTTTAGCAGATAATTCAACCCAAATTGCTACTACGGCCTTTGTACTAAGCAAAGTGAATGCGGCAACTGTGAATGACGCGTCTTCTTCTGCCAAAGGAATTGTGCAATTAGCGGGTGATTTAGGAGGTTCAGCCTCGAGCCCACTCGTTGCTAAGATTCAAGGTAATTTAGTGAGCAGTACAACTCCTACCTCTGGACAAGTATTAACTTATGATGGAACGTCGTGGGGGCCTGCGGCGACATCTAATGCTGCTGGGACATTATCCGGAACAGTTGGCATTGCAAATGGAGGTACTGGTGCGACAACAAAAACATTGGCTTTCAATGCCTTATCTCCCATGACGACTTCAGGGGATATTATTTATGGTGGATTAAGTGGGACTGGAACCCGTTTGGCAAAGGGAAATAATTTCTCCTTTTTAACATTAGACGATTTAGGCTTGCCTACTTGGACGAATGCGATTCGAGCCACATCGGGTTCTACCTGGAACGCGGCGGTTGGCTTTTCCTTTATAGGGGGTGATTGGGCTAAAAACACGGGAATGTTCAGCGATAATCCGGATGACAACAATGCCCTTTTGAAATTCCGAATTACAGGTAATTCTAAATTTACAATTGACTCAGATAAAGTTGCTGTATTACCCACTACTGCATCAACAAGTAAAACGACGGGAGCGTTAACGGTTGCTGGAGGGATGGGTGTTTCAGGTGACTTATTTGCAACAAACATGAGTGCAAGTGGTTCATTAACCGCAGGAGCCGTAACCTATCCAAATACGCATGGTTCAGCAAACCAAGTTTTGAGCACAACTGGAAGTGGAACACTTACTTGGAGTTCCGCCCCATCCATCAATGCCAATTTAAATAATCAAATAGGGACCACCTATACACTTCAGTCATCTGATAATGGTAAAGTAGTCACTTTAAGTAATGCATCTGCCATTACACTTACCGTTCCCTCCGGGTTGGACGCAGGGTTTAATTGCATGATTGTTCAAAAAGGCACTGGACTTGTTACAATTGCGGCTTCGGGGGTAACCGTTGCCAATCGGATCGGATTCACAAAAACAGCTGGAACAAATGCCATCGCCACAATCGTTTCGATTGCCACGAATTATTTCATTACAGGAGGAGACATGCAATAATGATGAACAAATATATTTATACCATTCTTTTTTGGATTGTGCTGCATAGTATTTCGCTAGGTCAAATTACTATGCCCAGTTTTCAGGCGATATCTTCTACTTCTTCTATAAAATTTAACGCTTTAGTGTCAAGTATTGAAGAAGGAAGTGAAGGGACAATCAGTGTAAAAGCGGTTGGGATGACAAATGGCACTTATTATTGGACGATTGAGCACATTACGAGTTCGAGTACAGATTTTGTTGCTCATTCTGGTTCATTTAATGTTTCAGGAAAACAAGGCTCATTTAAAATTGAAATAAATAATGATGAAAATGGAGCTGATGCAACGGATATCGAAACATATCAGTTGGCCATTCGTAAAGGTTCCATTTCAGGACCTATTGTCGCAATAAGCAACGAAGTTAGTCTTTTAAATCTTCCACAAATCGTTGAATTTGATTTGATGAATGCCCCTTCCGTCGGGTCCGCTTGGACAGATGCCACAAGCGGAGTAACTGCCACCATTGCCAAAACCGCAGATGCAAATAATGCGTGGACAACTACGGCAACTTATGGCGGTGGTATAACGTTTGACGAAAACAGTAAAGGCTACATTGAAATTCCTGGCGTTAATACGGCTGACAATTCATTCACAATAAGTATTGCAGGCGATTTTAGTTATCACTCCCAGCACTATGCCCCATTTTTTGATGGTAGCTCATTAGACAGAACAACATACAATATTTGGGCGAATATCTGGGGTGAATTATTTGTTGGCACCGGACAAGAATCTAAATATGCATCCACGCCATCGCAAAGTGGAAAAATCAATTTAACCGGTGTTTCTTGGTGGGATTTTGTATATGATGGCACTTCTATAAAAACCTATCGCGACGGCAATCTAATTCTTTCCGGAACTTTGGGAAGTACAAACTTGGGCTGGCGTAGTAAATTGCGTTTTGCGAATGAGTACAACATCCCTGGGAATTCCATGTTGGGAACCTGGTATCGAATCAAATACAATAAAACACCACTTGATCAAGCGGCGGTATCGACCCAGTTTAATTCCGTTCGATCCACCTATGGAGGCTTGACGGGCAGTATCCAATTTAACGGAACTAATCAATATTTGCAATATTCAGGTGCGATGGGTGTACCGGTTTGTTGGTCGAATAACTTTACGATGGAAATGTGGGTTTATCCAACTAAAAGCACTGGACAGCAGACTTTTGTGAGTAATTTAGAATCAACTGCTGGTATTTATTTTGGCACAGGAGATAATTTATATCCCATTGTTAACGTAGATGGTAGTACAACGGGTCAATTAACATCAAACATAGCATTAACATTAAATGCTTGGAATCATGTGGCATTAACAAGACAAAGTGGTGGAAATTGGAATATTTATGTAAATGGTAGCCAAGGGGCTTCTGGTACAATCACGGGACTAGTTGGGTGTCACCAAACATTTAGATTTGGGGGTCAAGGTGCTCGTTATTTTCAAGGGTATATGAGTAATATTCGATTTATAAATAATGGATCGAATACTTCTGCTTGTCTTTATACTGGGGCTACTTATACGGTGCCTACTTCCCCATTAATTCGTTTGGCTGACACACAAATCTTGTTGAATACAATCAATAGCGGTAGATTCTTGTATGATGCCTCGGCCAATGGATACGTATTTTCGAATGTGGGTACAGCAACAAGTTCGAATTTAAGTCCATTTTGATTGGGAGGAGACTCGATACTTAGTATGTGAAATTGTTTTTGAAGAGGCGCTAAATACCTTGCTTCTAATTTCATAGTTTGGGAATCGGCGTGAAATACCCTTCAAAATAGGGCAATCACGAAAGGTTTGCCAAAGAAAAAGACGCTAAGCACCGCGTCTTAATAAATCTCTAATACCTATTACCTATTACCTAAACCTATTACCTAATTAACTACAACACATTCGCCGTCTGCTCCTTAATCTTCTCCAACTCATCCTTCATGTTCACCACTAAGCGTTGGATTTGAGAATCATTGGCCTTGGAACCGATGGTATTTATTTCTCGACCAATTTCCTGCGCCATGAAGTTTAATTTCTTGCCATTTCCTTCGGCTAGAATATCGATGAAATAACCCAAATGTGTATTTAAACGCACTTTTTCCTCTGATATGTCGAACTTTTCGATGTAGTAAACGACCTCTTGCTCGAAACGATTTTTGTCAAAATCTTCGTTTAAACCGAGTTCAAGGAGCGACTTTTTCATGCGCTCACGAATACCCGGCATACGAATTAAATCCTGCTCCAATACTTGGTCTAAGCCTGATTTGATGGACGCGATATATTCTCGGAATTTATCTTCTACAATTTTCCCCTCACGCGCACGGAATTCCTTACATTCGGCAACTGCCTCTTGGATCGCCTCGTTAATGACTTGCCACAAAGCCTCAATCTCTTCCTCATTTTCCTCTTTTGCCTCTTGGGAAATGCTTGTTGGCACATTTAAAGCCTGCAAATACAAGGCCCCTTCATCCAAATTCGAAACGCCTAATTCCGACGCCACTCGCTTCAACTCCGCATAATACAATGCGATCTGACCTTGCGGTAAAATACTTGCCTCAACACCCTCATGATTCTTTTGAATCTGAACACTTAATTCAATCTTGCCACGTTCTAATTGCTGCGTCAAGAAATTACGAATTTCGATTTCCCGCGCCGAAATGGATTTAGGAAGTCGGCAAAAAATATCCGTAAACTTAGAATTCAAAGTCTTTACCTCCACCCGAATTTGTAGTTCTTGCGCCTCTTTTTGGGATTTCCCAAAACCTGTCATTGAATAAATCATATCTTATTTTTAAATGCTAAGCCCAGACCCAAGGCTATAAATAGTAATAATGCAATGGATGCAGCTGCATCTATTTTATTGCCCATTTCAACGGAATAAGGCTTGAATGTAAATTCAATCGTATGTTTTCCAGCGGGAACGATTAATCCACGCAATACATAATCAGCTCTTACGTGATCCACTTCTTTCCCATCGATGTATGCTTTCCAGTCTTTGTTGCCTCGATAATAAATCTCTGAAAACACCGCTAAGGATGCTTTACTGGTATTGGACGAATAAACTAAATGGTTTGGTTTATATTCTTTCAAATAGATAACTCCCACCGACATAGAGTCAGGTGCAAAATTTTGTAAAATACTCTTATCCTGTACTTCTAAAATTGCTGTATTTTTAGGATCAAATTTTTCGATATCAGCTAAGGCATCATCTGCAGAATTAGCCCACTGGATATTTTTCACAAACCAAGCGTTGCCCAAGGCATTAGGATTTACTTGTGCGATCGGGCTGCCTAATGAATCTGCGCCAATAATATATTTGGTGTTTAACATGTTTAAAACACTCATTTGGGCTGGACTGCCAGCAAAATATTTCTCGATCAACTCTTGATAGCGACGAAGCTTAGCCCCATGGTATCCTCCTAACGATTGATGATAATACGAAGTGGTCGCATCATTCATGAATGAAACGGTTGAGTTTAATACCCTGAATTGAGTTTTATCAGCTAAAATTTGTTGGTCTGCTGGACTCGGTTGGATTTGTTCTTCCAAAGTACTTTTGGAAACATATGCATCATTTCCAAAATAACGTTTGGCCACAGGAGTTAGGTCAAAAATACTTAAAAGGACAAGCCCAATTAACCAGATCGATTTTTTTACCTTTTTACTCGTAGCCAGCCATAAGATTCCTGTACCAATAGCGATCACAAAAAAGCTCCTTAACGCATCCGATCTAAACAAAACGATTCGGTCTAACCGAATGCTATTCCAAATGGCTGCATTAATATTGTCATCCTGCAAGATTCCTGCTCCGTCCTGAGCACCCTTGAAATCAAAAAATAAATCGGGCAACAAGGCGAAAAACAAACAAATTCCCCCACTTAAACCAAACGAATAAAGCAGTGGTTTTTTGATCTCACTGAAACTCGGTTTCTCCTTAATGAATCTTTGTAGCCCCAAAATCCCTAATGCCACTAAACCTAATTGGACAAATGATAGCACCATGGTGATGGCTCTAAATTTATTGAATAAGGGAAAATAGTCAAAAAGGACGCCATTAAAGAAAAAGTTTTTACCCCAAGAAAAAGTGATGAATAATAGTGTGACCCCAATCAGCCACCATTTTTCAGCGGTTTTTAGATAGAAGGCTGCAAATAAAAACAAGAAAATCACTAAAGCTCCTGCATAGGCTGGACCTGCCGTATAACTCTGCTCGCCCCAGTAGGTCGGACCCTTTTCAACAAATCCTAGAACTTGATCTTCAGGTAGACCTGCGTCAACCATCGTTTTGTAGGTAGCAGATTTTGTGCCTCCTAAATTTCCTTGAGATGCTCCACCCTTGAAATTTGGAATTAATAAAGTACCTGTTTCTGAGATTCCATACGACCAGTCAAAGGCATAATTTTTATCCAAACCACTGCCTCTTTCTTTATTTACTTTCAATTCCGATGCTCCCCTTGTCGTTTCTTTGCTATAGTCATAATTGTTCCAAAGACGCATGGAATGTGTTCCTATGGCTAAAATTAAACCGATGGCCAATAATATTCCTTTTCCAAACCAGTCGGCCAAGGCCTTATCTTGAATCGCTTTTGTAAACGTATACAGCTTATAGGCCCCAATAATGAAAAACAAATAATACGTAATCTGTATATGATTTGCATAGAGTTCCAGCGCCATCCCCATGGAGAAAATCGCAGCTCCGAGCCATTTATTTCGCTCCCAACAAATTTTAATTCCTGCTAAAACGACAGGAGCATAAGCTAATGCCAATACTTTTGAGGTATGTCCCGCGGGAATAATGACCATGTTATACGTCGCAAAAGCATACAATACAGCTCCCGCAAATCCTAAAATAGGAGAGGCCCCCATCGCCCACAAAAACAGGTACATGCCGATTAATTGGAGTATTAGTAAGTTGACCGGATTGGGAAATAAATTGGTTAAAAAACTACCCATATGACTCGATATACTATATGGATAGCTTCCGGAAATTTGAAAAGTAGGCATTCCGCCAAACATGGAATTTGTCCACCAGGCATCTTCGCCACTTATTTTTTTAAATTGTACGCTCTCTTGGGCAGCCGCTTGTGCCTGTTGGATATCATGTTGAATCAATACTTTTCCTTGAAGTACCGGTCCACAATATATGAATGCCAACAAAACAAAACCTAAAATAACTAGTCCGTGAGGGATAAAAGAGCGTAGGTCAATTTTCATACGTATTATTGAATGCTAACAAGTTCAAGATCAAATGTTAAATCTTTTCCAGCCAATGGATGATTCGCATCTAAGGTAACATGCGTTTCTGTTAAATCGGTAATTACTACTTCAACGACCTGTCCACCATCTTGATGCATATTTAAAGACGCGCCTAAAGCTAATTCGATATGAGATGGAATTTGAGAGCGTTCTATGCTCACAGTATTTTCTGGAGAATGCTCTCCATAAGCCTCAGCCGCAGGAATCACAATTGTTTTTTTATCACCAATACTCATGCCCGTCACTCCATCGTCGAAGCCTTTGATGACCATGCCAGAACCAATTTGAAATTCTAATGGAGTTCTTCCTTCTGAGGAATCAAAAATGGAACCGTCGGTGTGTTTACCCGTGTAATGTACGGCGACCGTATCGCCAGCTTTTGCAATAGACATAATAAATCGTTAAAAATTAAATAAAGACAAAGGTCAATATTTTTAGCGATTTATTAGACAATAACACGGGCATATTTTATTCCCTTGATATAATATCACTCTTTTCGGCAATAGACATTTATAAATCGGATCGATAGCGTATCACCTAGGTCAACGGCTGTTTGGAAATCTTGGCAGGCCTCAGACAAATAACCTGTATTTAATAGTTTGATTCCTCGATTATAATAAGCCTCAGGGTAATAAGGATAAATTAAAATGGTTTTAGAATAATCTTCAATCGCCCCTTTTTCATTCCCAAATTTAGATTTGAAATATCCCCGGTAAAAATAATAACTCGCGTCGTTGGGATTAAGTTTGATGGCTCTTGTTAAATCATTAATTGCTCCTGTATAATGTCCATAAAAGCCTCGGCTTAAGGCTCTAGAAAAAAGTATTTCTGGGTTATAGGGATCTTTTTGGTATGCGATACTAAGGTCTTCAATAGCTCCTTTATAGTCTTCTGATTGAAGTTTTGCTATGCCAGAGCTAAATTCCAGCATACAGCTCGAACAGAAAAAGAGTAAACTAATGATTAAAAATCGTCCCATTTATTTAAAAGTTACAATGGTTACTCCCGCGCCACCTCGATCTGCATGCTCATCTTCAAAAGTCTTAATTTGATTATAGCGCTTAAGTTGTTCACGAATCAAATTGCGCAAAATTCCATCTCCTTTTCCATGGAGAATTTTAATTTCATTGGAACCTAACAACAAAGCATCGTTCATGTATCGGTCTAAAATCACAAATACTTCTTCTCCTCTTTTTCCACGTACATCTAATGTGATGGAAAATTGCGCCATGCGATCATTGAAATCAATTCCTTGTAGCGCAGAGATTTTTTGTTTTTCTTGTTTGGGAGCATGTACTTTTTGCAATCGATTTACTTTGATTGTACTGCTAATTCCACCCAATGCCACCACCACATCTTTGCCTTTGAACGCCATTATTTGTCCGATAGCGGATTCTCCTTGGCCTTGATCTAAAGCAACCCAATCTCCAATGATCATGGGTCCTTTTAGATTTTTAGGATTTGGTTTTTCTATTGGAATAGGGGTTTTTGACGGAATTTCATGTAATTCTTTTTTGACAAATGCGTCTAATTTTCCTCTGATTTCTTTGGTTTCTTCCTTTTGAGCCGACTTCTCTTTTATCTCTCGTATGGTTTGTTCAATACGGCTGTTGGCTTCCTGAATGATTTTTTTCGCCTCTGCTTTTGCTTGATTAATGAGCCTTTTTTGCTCGTCATCTAAATGATTTTTTAAGCTAGTGTATTGTTGTTTGATAGCTTCTGCTTGTTCACTTTCTAAGGTTAATCGAATATTTTTTGATTCCCAAATTTGCTTTTCGGTTTCCGTTTCCATCAACATCTTATCAAAATCCACCTGTTTAGTGCCCAGTTTTTTTCGGGCATTTTCAATGATTTTAGATGGTAAACCTATTTTCTGGGCAATCTCAAAAGCAAATGAACTTCCTGGTTTCCCCATATCCAAAATGAATTGAGGTTCTAAATGTTCAGTATCGTACCGCATCGCAGCATTAAACAATCCGGCTTGTCGGTCAGCTAAACTCTTTAAATTTCCAAAATGTGTATTGATTGCTCCATAGCAACCTTTTTCTACGAGTTTTTCCAAAATCGATTCCGCTATGGCACCCCCTAAGGAAGGTTCTGTTCCGGTCCCAAACTCGTCAACTAAAATCATCGTTTTAGGATTTACATGCCCTAAAAAATAATTCATATTGCTTAAGTGTGAACTGTAAGTACTTAATTCATTCTCGATATTTTGATCATCACCCATATCTAAAAAGATTTGATCAAAAAATCCCATGGTAGAACCCTCAGCCATAGGCACTAAACAGCCTGTTTGAAATAAATATTGCAATAGCCCTAAGGTTCCCAAAGTGACCGATTTCCCTCCGGCATTAGGCCCAGAGACGACCATAATTCTTTTTTTATCATCCAATGTAATGGACAGAGGCTTTATTTTTTTACCTATTTTACTTAAGGATTGTTCTAAAATGGGGTGCCTTGCATCTTTCCAATCCAGGGTTGGAAAATCTTTTATTTTGGGTAAAATAGCGTTTACTTCTGTGGCCCAGATCGACTTGGATCGGATGAAATCAATCAGTCCAAGCCATTGAAACCAAGAACTCAGCATGGGTACTAATGGTCTTATGCGGTCCGATAAGCGGCTCAGAATTAATATAATCTCTCTTCGTTCTGCAGACTCTAAAGATTTGATTTCGTTGTTTGCAATTAATGCATCAGCAGGTTCTAAGAACACTGTTTTACCAGTATCAGATTCATCTTGAACAAAACCTTTTATTTTTCTTTTGTGTTCTGCTGCTAATGGAATAACCATACGTCCATTTCGTAGGGTCAATGAAAAATCCTTGCTAACCCAACCTTCTTTGTAGGCCTGATTGATCAAGCTGTCCAATTTCTTTCTCAGATTTTGTTCTTCCGCAAAGCGCTTTCTGCGTAAATCACCTAAAGCTGGGGAGGCGCTTTCCTTGATTTGTCCATTGGCGTCAAAAACGCGATCTAATTCCTGTATGATAGGCAGTATTTGCCTAAAATCTCCATGCTCTTGCCCTTCCCATTTTTCCTTAAAAACTTGGGTAATTCGGTGTATTTCTGGGTATTTTTCGGAATCTATTTTGTAAAAAAATCGGACACATTGGTATAAAATATCCAATCCCCTTTGCCAGTCACGCCATTCGTCGGCTGTTAAATAATGTCCTTCTAGATTTAAAGGTCCGAACCATTCGCGCAAATCGTAATAATCTTGTTGGGGCCACTCACCGCCATGCTCAGTCATCAACTGCTTCATCTCGCTGACTTGTTGGACCCATTGATTCACCAAAGAAAATCGGTTTGAAAATTTCATCTTGTCCGCATATTCAGCACCCATATTGCTGAGGCATAGTGACTTAATGTGATTTTGAATCTGATTAAATCCTAACTTTTCACCTATATTTTCAGGATAATTCATGGGTGGAATAGGGTTCTGATTTTTTCTAATAAAACCGTATTGATTTTAAGGTAACTCTCGGTAGTCCAACCCGCGACATGGGGGCTAAAGAGTGTATTGGGATACGATTTTAGCTTGTCAAAAAGCATTTGTTCTTCTTGTGTCCAAGACTTAATTTTCTCATTGGGCAATACATCCAAGACTAACCCTGAAATAATGCCTTGTTCCAAACCCCAAAGTATATTTTCTAAGGGTGTTATAGGGCCTCTAGAACTATTCATTAGTACGATGGGTTTTTTAAAGGACCTTAAAAAATCTTGGTTAACGAATCCTTGGGTCTCATCCGTTAATGGAACATGCAAAGAAACGATATCGGCATGTTGGAATATATCAGCTAAATCGGCGCCAAAAGGGGAGGGTGCCGGTGCGTATTTATCATACGCTAAAATGTTTACTCCAAAACCTAGCAACCTTTGACAAAGCGCTTGGCCCATATTTCCAAAACCGATAATGCCGACGGTTTTTCCATGAATTTCCCAACCCCTATTCGCTTCTCTGTTCCAAATACCATTTCTAACTTCTGCATCAGCCGTATTTAATCGATGTGCGATAGTTAGCAATTGGCCCATGACATGTTCCGCCACCGCATCTTTATTTCCTTCGTTGGCCGAAAAAACATGGATATTTTTTTCTTTACATACGGCTAAATCAATCAGATCTAACCCTGCACCCGCTCTGGCAATAAAGGTTAAATGAGTGGCAGAATTCAGAAAATCAGCATCAATGATAAATTTACTGCGTAGAATTAAGCCGGTGTATTGGCCGATGATCGACATGGTTTCTTGCTTGGACAAAGTCAAAAACTCATCTACCAGGTAACCTAAGGATTGTAAGCCCTCAGCCATGGAGGAATGAACCTCGTCGATGATGAGTACTTTTTGGGCCATAATTATGCTTGCATTCGATTTTTAACCAATTCTATCGCAAGGAAAAAGGCATGTAAAAATGAATTAGGGTCCGCTTCATTTTTACCAGCTATATCATAGGCTGTTCCATGGTCTGGAGAAGTTCTGATGATCGGTAAACCTGCGGTAAAATTAACGCCTGTTTCAAATGCGATGTATTTGAAAGGAATTAATCCTTGGTCATGGTACATGGCCAATACTCCATCAAATTCCTTGAACTGAGCTTTCCCGAAGAACCCGTCGGCCGGGTAGGGTCCAAAAACCAATTGGGCTTTCGTCCTAAACTCTTCCACCACTGGTTGAATAATATCTAGTTCCTCTTGGCCCAAGAGCCCGGAATCTCCGGCATGAGGATTTAATCCTAAAACAGCTAATTTGGGTTTTTCAATGGAGAAATCTTCCTTTAAACTCAGTAGGAATAAATCGATTTTCTCCTTGATTAATTCTTTGGTTAGGGTTTTTGCTACCTCTTGAAGGGGTAAATGTCCCGTAACAACTCCCATGCGAATATCTTCGGAAACTAACATCATTAAAGATGATTTTGCTTCAAATCGGTCCGTCAAATATTCCGTATGTCCAGGGAAGTTAAATTCTTCGGATTGTATGTTATGTTTGTTGATCGGTGCCGTAACCAAAGCAGATAAAAGTCCTTTATCTAAATCTTTAGCAGATCTGTCTAAGCAGGCGAAAGCAGCTTTTCCAGCTTCTGGTGTTTCTTTTCCGGGCTCTACACGGGTGTTCGCATCATCCCAACTATTGATCAAATAAATCTGATCTGGTGAGATGTTCGCTAGGTCGCTAATCGTTTTAAATTGGAAGTCCCTAGCTTCCATGGCATTTTTATAGTAAATAAGTACTTTTTGAGAACCATAAATGATGGGCACGCACCATTGTAAAATTTGCGGATTTGATAAAGCTTTTATGATTATTTCAGGGCCAATGCCATTATAATCTCCTAACGTTATACCGATCAATGGTTTTGTTGCGCTCATTAAAAATTCATTTTTTTTCGATCCGCAAGTTAAGAAATTTCATGTGAAGGCTTACAATATTTTTATCAGGCCCATAAATTACGAAGCTCAGAATTTTATTTTTTAGTAACGAACCCAATAATTATTGTAAATTTTTAAGGTATTCAAAATAAAATAGGCGCTTAACTATAAATTTCCCAATATAATTGCCATTTTTGTTACACTGCACGAAATATATTGATATGCCAAAATCATACGTAAATAAAATCTCTAGTCTTCTTATTGCTAATCGGGGTGAAATTGCGATTCGAATTATGCGAGCGGCTTCTGAATTAGGAATTCGGACTGTTGCCGTATATACTTTTGAAGATCGCTATTCTCTGCACCGTTACAAGGCAGATGAGGCCTACCAAATTGGAAAAGAAAATGAGCCACTTAAGCCCTATTTGGATATTGAGGGGTTGATTTCTTTATGTAAATCCAAGAAAATAGATGCCATTCATCCCGGATATGGTTTTCTTTCTGAGAACGTAAAGCTTGCTTTGAGGTGTAGAGAAGAAGGAATCGTATTTGTCGGACCTTCACCGGAAGCGATGAATGCACTTGGAGATAAAGTTGCGGCAAAGGTAGCTGCTCATAAGGCCAATGTACCTATGATTCAGGACTCCAAGGGAGATTTAAGCGTATATGATTTAGCCTTATCGGAAGCTAGGCGAATTACTTTTCCTGTCATGGTTAAGGCTGCTGCAGGTGGGGGAGGTCGTGGAATGCGTGTGGTTCGGAAAGAGGAAGATTTGGAAAAAGCATACCAAGAAGCGAGAAATGAAGCTAAAAATGCATTTGGTAATGAAACAATCTTTATTGAAAAATTCATTGATGAGCCTAAACACATAGAGGTGCAGTTATTGGGGGACCAACATGGAAACCTTGTCCATTTGTATGAGCGAGATTGTTCCGTGCAAAGAAGATTCCAGAAGGTGGTTGAGATAGCTCCTTCCTTTGGTTTAAAAGAAGAAACAAAGCAAAAACTATATGCATATGCGTTAGCGATCGGAAAGGCTGTTAATTATTACAATGCAGGAACGGTTGAGTTTTTGGTTGATAAAGATGAAAATATTTATTTCATCGAGGTTAATCCTCGCATTCAAGTTGAGCACACGATCACCGAAGAGGTAACTGGAATCGATATTGTTCGCACACAAATATTAATTGCCCAAAATTATAAGTTGTCTGATTCAGGGATTTACATTTTAAGTCAAGCCGATATTCCTTTGCGCGGTTTTGCAATCCAATGTAGGATTACCACAGAAGATCCTTCGAATGGCTTTAAGCCCGACTTTGGTACCATTATTGCCTATCGAAATGCCGCTGGTTTTGGAATCAGATTAGATGAAGGATCCTCGTATCCTGGGGTGAAAATTTCACCTTATTTTGATTCGATGTTGGTGAAAGTGAGTGCCAAAGGCAGAACGTTAAGAGGTGCTTCTGAACGCTTAAATAGAGCTTTAACGGAATTTAGGATTCGAGGTGTAAAAACGAATATTCCATTTTTACGCAATGTGATCACCCATCCGATTTTTCAAGATGGTCAGTGTACGGTCCAATTTATTGACACGCATCCTGAATTATTTAAATTTAAACCTACTCGGGATCGTTCCACGAAGGCTCTTCGTTATTTAGGAGAGGTGATTGTCAATGGGAACCCTGATGTAAAGGTTAAGCCCACGGCTCCTTTTAGATTAGCCACAATTCCATTTGTGGATCCTGCGAAGGAATTTCCAGCTGGTAATAAGCAGTTGTTGGACAAATTAGGTCCAGAAAAATTTGCCAAACATATTCGAGATTCCAAGCAAGTATATTTTACGGATACGACTTTTAGGGACGGGCATCAGTCTTTATTAGCTACCCGAGTAAGAACACAGGATATGTTAGCCGTGGCGAATGGGTTTGCGAAGTCGTTTCCTTCTTTGTTTTCGATGGAGGTTTGGGGAGGTGCGACATTTGATGTGGCCATGCGCTTTTTACAGGAGTCTCCTTGGAAGCGTTTGCAAGAATTTAGGGAGGCAATGCCTAACATGTTGCTCCAAATGTTATTTAGGGGTTCTAATGCGGTGGGTTATTCAGCTTATCCTGATAATTTAATAGAGAAGTTTGTTGAGAAATCTTCGGAAGCTGGTGTTGACGTTTTCCGTATATTTGATTCTTTGAATTGGATTGAGGCGATGAAAGTGTCCATCAAAGCGGTTCGAGAAAGAACCCCTGGAATCGCGGAAGCAGCCATTTGCTATACCGGTGATTTATATACGAATCCGAAATACAATTTGCAATATTATTTAGACATGGCACGACAGTTGGAAGACGCCGGCGCACACATGCTAGCTATCAAAGATATGGCGGGTCTTTTAAGGCCATTTCAGGCGGCTACTTTGGTGACTGAATTAAAAAAGACGGTTGATATTCCGATTCATTTACATACACATGATACGGCTTCCGTTCAGTCTGCTACTTATTTGAAGGCGATTGAGGCGGGAGTTGATATTGTCGACGGGGCTTTAGGTGCGATGTCAGGTTTAACTTCTCAGCCTAATTTAAATTCTCTTGTAGCGATGTTACAAGGTCAAAAGAATGAAAGCCATTTGGATTTAGATTTATTAAATGAGTATTCCAATTATTGGGAGGCCGTGCGCGCGATGTATGCTCCGTTTGAATCTGAATTAAAGGCAGGTACGGCTGAAGTTTACACCAATGAAATTCCGGGAGGGCAGTATACGAATCTTCGGGGGCAGGCAATAGCCTTGGGTGTGGGTGATAAATTTGAATTATTGAAAGATAATTACTCGGAAGCAAATAAGCTTTTTGGTGATCTAGTTAAGGTTACACCTTCATCAAAGGTTGTAGGTGATATGGCCATTTTTATGACGGCGAACTCACTGACTGCTGAGGATGTTTATGCGAAGGGAAGCACATTGTCCTTTCCAGAATCCGTGAAGGATTTTTTCAAAGGCGGATTAGGCCAACCGTATCAAGGGTTTCCCAAGCAATTGCAAGAGATCATTTTAAAAGGGGAAGTAGCCTTAGAGGGTCGCCCAAATGATCATTTAGCGCCCATTGATTTTGATATCGATTTCAAAGAATTTCAGGCTAAATTCCCAGAGATTGAGGATGGTTTCTTTGACTATCTATCTTATAAAATGTATCCAAAGGTTTTTGAAGACTATTATAAGAACCATGCACTATATGGCGAGTTGTCGGCATTGCCCACGCCAGCTTTTTTCTATGGATTAAAGCAGGATGAGGAGATTATGATAACGATAGAGCCAGGCAAGACGATCATTGTCAAGTTCCTGTATATGTCGGATCCTGATGAGTCGGGCTTGCGGAATGTAACATTTGAATTGAATGGGCAAGCTAGGAGAATTAAGATTTTAGATCGGAAAATAAAGATTGAGAAAGCTCAACATGCGAAGGCGAAGGAGAAAGGTGATATTGGTGCGCCATTACAAGGCCGATTGAGTCGTATATTAGTTAAATCAGGAGATGAGGTAAAGAAAAATGCGCCATTATACATCATTGAGGCGATGAAAATGGAGTCCATCGTTTCTGCTCCTTTCGAAGGTTTGGTTGGAAATGTAGTCTTGAATGAGGGTACGGTTGTTGAGCAAGATGATTTAGTTTTAACCGTTGAGGAGGCGAAATTACCCGAGCCGGATGTGGAGGAATATTTATTTGTCTATGGAACTTTAAGAAGGGATTGTGGAAATGACCTTCATCGATTGATCGCTCGAAATTCAGACTATGTGGGAATGGCGACATTCCAAGGACAAATGTTTCAGGTAGCGGAATATCCAGGAATAGTAGCTTCAGAAAATGAGGCTGACCAGGTAGTTGGCGAGCTGTATTTGTTATCCAAAACGATCAAATTACTGAATGTATTAGATGAATATGAGGAATTTGATTCGGAGGATTTAACAGCTAGTTTATTTGTTCGTGAAAAGGTAGACGTAAATTTGAAAGGAAAAGTAATCAATTCCTTTGCTTATTTATACAACCGTCCAGTAGGTTCGCTGAAACGGATCGCATCGGGTGATTTTTTAAAGGGATAAACGATGAAAAATTTTATTGCAATTGCCTTTTGTTTGATTTCTCTATCAGCGTTAGCTCAGGAAAATCTTAAAAAAGCGCATTCTCATAATGATTATGAACATGCTAAGCCTTTTTTTGAGGCTTATAAATTAGGCTTTGGATCCATTGAAGCAGATGTTTATGCGATTAATGGCGAGCTTTTGGTAAGTCATAATTTAGCGGATGTAAAAGCGGATCGGACGTTGAAATCGCTGTACATTGATCCCATTGTAGCTGTTTTAAAAGCGAAGAAGCAAGGCAATTTTCATCAATTTTTAATTGATTTTAAAACGAATGCTGACTCAACTTTACCCTTATTAATTAAATTTTTAACTCCTCATAAAGAGTTATTTATCAAATCTGGTTTACGCATTGTTATTTCTGGCAATCGGCCTCAGATCAAGGATTACATTAACTTCCCGACTTGGATCACGTTTGATGGCCGGTCTAATGAAATTTATCCTGCTGGACTAAAGAATTATGTTGTTTTGGAAAGTGAGTCTGTCTATAAATTTGGTATGTGGAGTGGGCAATCACCCATGCCTTTGGCGATGAAGGAGAAACTTAAAGTGTATGTGGAAACGGTTCATGGAGCGGGTAGAAAATTGCGCCTATGGGGAACGCCAAATACCTTAATGGCTTATCAGGCTTTGTGGGATTTGGGAGTGGATTACATTGGAACTGATAATTTATCTGAATTAGCAGACTTTTTGAAATTAGCCGCAAAGTAAATAGCTTTGCCTTTTATACATAAAACCTATTTTAATGACTACTCGACGATCTTTTATTCAGAAATCTTCATTGTTGGCCTTTTCAACTTTAATCCCTTTTTCTGCCAATAAATCCTATCAAATGGGTTATTCAGCTATTACTTGGTCTGGAAATGACGAACAAGCCATTACGGATATTGCTTCTTTGGGGTTTAAGGGAATTCAATTGCGGGCTAACTCATTTCCAGTGTACAAAGTTGATCCTTCTGTTTTGAAGGCAAAATTGGATGCAGCCAAATTGAAGTTGGTGATGTTTTCAAGTGGAAATGTAGAAATTGATCCGGCGAAGGAAATGGCGACGATCGAACAACATGTTAATCATGCGAAATTTGTCAAGGCTTTAGGTGGAACATCGATCCAATTGACCAATAGCCTTCGAAAAAAAGGAGTTTTGCCAACGGAGGCTGAGTTAGTTCGTTTGGCCCAAGTCATGAATGAAATAGGGAAGCGCACGAAAGAAATAGGTATTCAGACTACCTATCATAATCACATGAATCAGTTTGGTGAGACACCTGAGGAAGTAGAAATTTTAGTTAAAAATATGAATCCGGCTTATGCGAAATTGCTTTTGGACGTGGCTCATTATTTCCAAGGAGGAGGCAATCCTGCGGAGGCAGTTTTGAAGTATAAAAATGTGATTCATGCTTTTCATATTAAAGATGTGGAGGCACCCGTGAAAGGTCAAGAGTCAAATCCTAAATCATATAAGTTTGTAGAGTTAGGTCAAGGAAAGGTAGATTTAGTTGCCGTTTTCAAGAACATCGATCAGATTAAATTCAAAGGTTGGGCCATTGTGGAATTGGATTCAGTTCCAGATAAAGCAAGAACACCTTTGCAATGTGGTGAAATCAGCAGGAGTTATTTGAGTGATAAAATTGGCTATCAATTTTAGTAAATTTTTAAAATACCATAGATGGCTTCTAAGCGTAATCCCGCGATAGGTTTTATTTTTATTACTTTATTGATTGATGTGATGGGCATCGGCTTAATTATACCCATTTTGCCTACGTTAATTCGTGGGTTTACTGGGGGTGATTTAAGTACGGCATCTCAATATTCTGGTTGGTTAATGGCTTCCTATGCCATTATGCAGTTTTTTTTCTCCCCTGTTTTAGGAGGATTGTCGGATCAGTTTGGCCGGCGCCCCATCATTTTAGCCTCACTTTTTGGCTTCTCCATTGATTATTTGATTTTGGCAAATGCGCCTAATATCACGTGGTTATTTATCGGCCGATTACTGGCTGGTATCACTGGGGCTAGTTTTACTACGGCTCAGGCGTATATAGCTGATATTTCAAAAGCGGAAGATCGTGCTAAGAATTTTGGAATGGTGGGTGCTGCTTTTGGACTAGGTTTTATTATTGGTCCCGCCGTAGGTGGGTATTTGGGAAGTTATGGGGTTAGAGTACCTTTTTACGCTTCTGCTATTTTAACTTTATTGAATGGTTTATATGGCTATTTTGTGCTGCCAGAATCTTTGTCAAAGGAAAATCGAAGGTCATTTGACTGGCGACGTGCTAACCCATTAGGTTCATTAAAAAACATATCAAAATATCCATTAATTGCGGGTTTAGTCGGTGGATTCTTTTGTCTGCAGTTGGCAGGCCAAGCGCATCCAAGTACCTGGTCGTATTTTACGATGAAAGTTTTTGGTTGGTCTCCTAAAGAAGTTGGCTATTCTCTAGCCTTTGTTGGTTTAATTGTTGCCATTGTACAAGGTGGCCTAAATCGATTAATTATTCCCAAAATAGGTGAAATTAAAGCTATTTCTTATGGCTTGATTTTATATGCCATTGGATTTTTTCTTTTTTCCTATGCCTCTGAAACGTGGATGATGTATGTGTTTATGGTGCCCTTTGGGTTGGGTGGAATTGCAGGTCCAGCTTTACAAAGTTTGATCACTCAGCAAGTTGGCCCAGATGAGCAAGGGGAGTTGCAAGGGGGTCTAACAAGTCTTCAATCTGTAACAACCATTTTGGGGCCTTTGTTGGCATCCAATTTGTTTGCACATTTTACGTCAACGAGTGCAAGTATTTATTTTCCTGGAGCCGCTTTTTTTATGGCAGGGCTTCTTGTGGTCGTGGGTTGGTTTGTGGTGATGCGATCTGTTCCTACCTCTAAAGCTGGATAATTGTTTAATCGGTGATCTTTGAAGATGAGCGGAAATAAAATTAAAATAAAAAAAATTACCTTTAGAAACTCAAACCCTTAAAAAATTTAAATCATGAAATTAATCAAAGTAAGTATCGCTTTAGCGGTTTTATTTTTAGCTGGTACTGGCATTTATGCACAAACTACAGATGAAATTATTGCGAAGCATCAAGCCGCTATGGGCAGTCCTGAAAAATGGGCCTCTGTTAAATCTATGGTGATGAAAAGTAAGTTTAATGTTCAGGGGATGGACATTGAAAGTAAATCATCTATTGTTGTAGGAAAATCATTTAGAACTGAGGTTGAAGTAATGGGTAATAAAATTATTACCGTTATTGATGGCGAAGGTGGATGGATGAATCGCCCTGCTATGATGGGAGGCACTGGAGAGCCAGAAGATTTACCTCGTGAGCAGGTTAAAGCTGGTGTTTCTCAAAAGAACATTGGGTCATCATTATTGATTGCCAAAAATGAGGGAGCCCAAATAGATTTGGTTAGTAAAGAAAAATTAGATGGAGCTGAAGTTTATTTATTAAAAATTACGAAAAAATCTGGAGAGGAATCACAAGTATTTGTTTCGGCTTCAACAGGTTTTATTGTAAAGGCAATTAATAAAATGAATGTTCAGGGCCAGCAAGTTGAAGCAGAAGTGATGTACTCAAACTACAAATCCATTGATGGATTGTTTTTTCCTTTTACGGTTGAAACACCAAGCCCTATGGGTGGAGGAAATATGGTCGTAGAAACTTCATCGATCGATTTGAATCCGGTGTTAGATGCTTCTTTGTTTGCTAAACCAGCTAAGAAATAAATCTGAATTCTGTTCTTGAAAATAGTAAAATACTCAAAAAACATCGTGTTTTTTGAGTATTTTTTTTAGGGTAAAAATTGGTTTAAATGATTCCTAGCGGACCTGATGGCCTTTACGACATCTTCATCTGAACCTTCATAGGCCTTATCTTCCACTTCGATCACAATAGGTCCTCGATACCTCACATCATTTAAGGCGCTGATAAATGAACCCCAATTAATATCTCCTAATCCTGGGATTTTAGGTGAATGATATTCTAGAGGATTGGCTAAAATCCCTACTTGGTTTAGTTTGTCGTGATATACTTTTACATCCTTCAAGTGGATATGATGCAATTTTTCCTTGTAGGCATAAATAGGATGTAGGTAATCCATCATTTGCCAAACCATGTGAGATGGGTCATAATTTAGCCCAAAATTGCTTGAAGGAATAATGCTGAACAATTGGTCCCATATTTTAGGCGTGGTAGCCAAGTTTTTTCCGCCTGGCCATTCGTCATCAGAAAAAAACATGGGGCAATTTTCTATGCCAATTTTTATGTTTAAACTGTCGGCATGGTCAATAATTTCTGGCCAAACCTCTTTAAATTTTGAAATATTGTAATCAATATTTTTAGAAAAATCTCGCCCAATAAAAGTATTTACATTTCCAATGCCTAGAACGGATGCCGCTTTTATGACTTTTTTTATATGGTTTCTGTAGAATAAAGCTTGCTTTTCATCAGGGTCCATTGGGTTGGGATAATACCCTAGAGCAGAAATTTTAACGGGTTGATTGGCTAGTTTCTCTTTGAGAGCCAACAATTCATCATGACTTAGTGTGTCTACCGATATATGTGAAACACCAGCATATCTTCTAGTATCGGCATTTTCACTTGGCCAGCACATCACTTCTACACAGGCAAAATTTTCTTTTTGGGCAAATGCTAATACCTCATCTAAATTTTTATTAGGTAAAATAGCTGAAACAAAGCCAAGGTCTAACATCTTATTTTTTTAATTTTAATGCATAATGAATAACAAAAGAAAAAGAAGCAATCCAAAGACCTACTGCCTCTCGAGCCAATTCTTGGTTTATCGTTTTCATGCTTAGACCATCTGTTAAAAATCCTTCCCATGCAGTCATTTCTGACCAAATTTGTAAACCGGCGGTGGCAGATAAGACAAATAATACGATCAGTAATTCTGAATTTGTTTTATTTCGAAAAGCTTGAATGGATGCATATGTGGCCACAGCGTAGATGGGTACCCACAAGATGGGATCTGGATCATTGAATTGCCAGTAAGCAAACAAGGCAAAAACGATTGCAAATAGTGCGCCAAGAATTTTTTGTAGTTTTTCCATAATAATTATTTACACAGGTTTTTTAATGCATCTTTTGCACCAGGATAATTTAATTTATTTGCTTGATTAAACGCTAAGCAAGATTTTTCAAAGTTATTTTTTTTGTAATAGCTAAGCCCCAAAGCGTAATAGGACTTTCCGTATTCCGAATTTAATGAAATTGTTTGTTCGAAATCTAATATCGCTGAATCTAATTTGTCCTCTTGGAAATATAAGTTTCCTCGATTGTAAAATGCATTTATTTCTTTTGGGTTTAATTCTATGCACGTTTTAAAATCTTGTTTTGAAAGGTCGATTTGGTGTAAGGCAGCTCGAATGATTCCTCTTTGTAAATATCCAGCACTTGAATCTGGAGCAATTTTGACCGCTTTTTCGATCGGATTTACTGCATCGTTCCATGCATTTTTTTCCATATAGGCGGCAGCTAAGTTTAATTGCCCTAAGTAATTGGATGGTTTTAATTCAACCGATTTCTGATAATCAAG
Source organism: uncultured Cytophagaceae bacterium (assembly GCA_903933935.1). Taxonomy (GTDB): domain Bacteria; phylum Bacteroidota; class Bacteroidia; order Cytophagales; family Spirosomataceae; genus Aquirufa. Next base: position 3,822 of record CAIZMB010000114.1, on the reverse strand, counting down.
GATGGCTTCTTCTATTTTTTTTTCTTGAAAATTGATTACTCCGAGTAAATTATAGGCTTCTGAATAACCTGGATTTTTTTCAAGTGCTTTTTTGATGGCTTCTCTGGCCGTCATTAATTCACCTTTTTTCATTCTGGCTTTTGCTTCCTCGTACCATGATTCTGCTGAACTGGAACATCCCAGATATAGGATATTTGAAATGATGAATAAAATTAGGTAGTTGGCTAAGCGCATAAGAAATCCTTTTTATAAAGGTATTAATGAGAATGCAAATTATCCATTATTATTTTGAAAAAAGCAGGTTTTGTGCCATATTTGCAACGGCAAATTACCAGCTCCCGCTGAATCCCCCAGATTTTGATCAAAGCAAGGGTAGGTTGGTTGAGCGGTGAATTTGCCATTTTTTTTGTCTATTTTAACTCAAACTATATGAAGTTCTTTATTGACACAGCCAATTTAAATGATATTAGAGAGGCTCAGGACCTTGGCGTTTTGGATGGTGTAACAACGAATCCGTCCTTGATGGCTAAAGAAGGTATCAGCGGGAAAGACAATGTTTTACGTCACTATAAAGCTATTTGTGATATTGTAGATGGTGATGTGTCGGCAGAAGTTATCGCAACTGACTTTGAGGGCATGGTTCGTGAGGGGGAGGAGTTAGCCGATTTAGATGATAAAATTGTAGTCAAGATTCCGATGATTAAAGAAGGAATTAAGGCTTTAAAATACTTTTCAGAGCGTGGAATTAAAACTAATTGCACCTTAGTTTTCTCAGCTGGTCAAGCGCTATTAGCGGCTAAGGCGGGTGCTACCTATGTATCTCCATTTGTTGGGCGTTTAGATGATATTTCTTTTGATGGGATTGAATTGATTGAGCAAATTCGATTGATTTATGATAATTACGATTTTGATACACAGATTTTAGCAGCCTCTGTCCGTCATTCGATGCACATTATTAAATGTGCGGAAGCGGGTTCAGATGTTATGACAGGTCCTCTTTCAGCGATCTTAGCTTTATTGAAACATCCATTGACCGATAGCGGTTTAGCTACTTTTTTAGCTGATCATGCAAAATCGGCTAATAAATAAATTTTATTTATGTCCATTTTATCCTTTAAAAATGTTCATGTTTCGCAAGATGGGGTTCCTACTTTGCAAGATGTTTCCTTGGAGTTAAACCATGGAGATTTTGTTTATTTGATAGGGAAGTCGGGTAGTGGTAAAAGTACTTTTTTTAAATCGATATTTGCTGAATTACCGATCGATTCTGGTCAGGCTTCTGTCGCTGGATATTCATTAAACGATATTAAATCAAATGAAATTCCGTTTCTACGTCGAAAATTAGGGTTTGTATTTCAAGATTTCCAATTGTTAACTGACCGCAATGTAGAAATGAATTTATCCTTTGTTTTAGAAGCTACAGGGCATCATGATAAAGTTGAAAATTCAGCTCGTATTGAGACTGTTTTGAGCCAAGTAGGAATGTCAAGTGCCTTGCACAAACGAGTTCATAAATTATCGGGAGGTGAGCAACAACGTATTTGTATTGCAAGAGCTATTTTAAATAATCCGGTTTTATTGTTGGCAGATGAGCCTACAGGTCATTTAGATCCTGAAGTTTCTATCGAAATCATGTCGTTGTTTCAGCAATTAAATAAACAAGGAACGACCATTTTAATGGCAAGCCATGATTATAATACCATGCGGAAAGTCCCTGGACAGTTTCTTCAGTGCGAAGGAGGTAAAATTTTCCCTATCGATTCAATTTAATTTATTTCCCAGTTAAATACACGACTGGGATGATGCATTCTTCTAGTGAAATTCCCCCGTGTTGGAAGGTGTTTTTGTAATGATTTACAAAATGATTGTAGTTGTTGGGATAAGCAAACATACAATCTTCTTTCGCAAAAACATACGTGGTCGACATGTTAGGCTTTGGTAGAAATAATTGCTCAGGCTTCCTTGATACCATCATTTTACTGTTGTTGTCCCAGTTTAAATTTTTCCCTTGCTTGTACCTTAAATTGGTATTGGTATTACGATCCCCTACAATTTTAATTGGATTTTGAACACGGATCATTCCATGGTCAGTGGTGATAATGACACGCCCTTTTTTGGCGGAAATCTTTTTTAATAGATCAAATAGGGGGGAATGCTGGAACCAACTAGCAGTTAAAGAACGGTAAGCAGATTCATCGGGTGCTAATTCCTTAATCATCGCCATGTCGGTACGCGCATGAGAAAGCATGTCGACGAAGTTGTAAACAATTACATTCAAATCATTTGTTAGGAGTTTGTTGAAGTTGTCGACCAACTGTTTTCCCTGATATTGATGAATAATTTTATGATATGATGATTTAGCGTCTATTTTTAAGCGCTTTAATTGTTGTTGGAGATAGAATTCTTCATGCTGATTAAATCCTTCATCATCATCAGAATCGCCTAAATCATGCACCCATTTGTCCGGAAAGTTTTTATGAATTTCGGATGGCATCATACCAGCAAAAATTGAATTTCTAGCAAAAGCGGTTGTGGTAGGTAAAATGGAATAATAGGTATTTTCTCTTTCAACTTGGAAATAGTCTTGTATAAATACTTCCAATATTTTCCATTGGTCATACCTAAGATTGTCAACTAGAATGAAGAATAACGGACTTTTGTCATTGATTAATGGGAATGCATATTTTCTCATCATCAGGTGAGAGAGTATGGGAGTGTCTGAATCTGGCTTTTGAAGCCAGTTTTCATAATTTTTCTCAACAAACTTGCTGAAGTGAGCATTGGCTTCTGATTTCTGACTATTTAAAACCTCCGCCATGGATTTATTTTCCGTATTGTCTATCTCTAATTCCCAATAAGAAAGCTTTTTATAAATCTCAGACCACTCTTCTGCATTGAGTTTATCTTGGTATTGCATGGAAAGGGCTCTGAATTCTTGTTGGTAACTCAAATTAGTCTTCTCTTCCTGTAACCTTTTTTTGTCAAAAATACGTTTGACTGAAAGTAGTAATTGATTAGGATTCAGTGGCTTAATTAGATAATCGGCGATTTTAGACCCAATAGCATCCTCCATAAGTTCTTCCTCTTCAGATTTGGTAATCATGATGACGGGAAGATTAGGTCTAATTTGTTTAATGGCAATTAAAACTTCAAGGCCAGACATACCTGGCATATTTTCATCTAAGAATAAAACGTCAAATTTTTGTTTGATGACAAGCTCAAGGGCATCAGCGCCTGAATTCACGGTACTGACTTGGTATCCCTTATTTTCAAGAAAAATAATGTATGGCTTTAATAAATCAATTTCATCATCAGCCCACAGTATCGAATATATCATATAATGTTTTTTTTCTTTAACTTAAATAGACCCTTTTTATTGTATTTACTTAAAATTAAATTTTGTTAAGACTTAAGGGATTATTTACTATTTAAAATTAGCTAATTTTATACTGTGAATCACGCAATGCATGTCAAATAAATCTCCTGTTCAGTTTACAGATTCTGCGCTTCTTACCTTATTGCCTTTAGTCAGGGAGAATAAAATGCCAGAACCATTTGTTCGAGTTGGAATGAGAGGAGGGGCCTGTGGAGGAACATTCGTATTGGGATTTGATTCAAAAACAGATTACGACGAAGCGTATTTAATTGACGAAATTCCTGTTCTGATTGACAAGCGTGAATTGCTTTTTGTCTTAGGTACCGTAATAAGCTTTGAGCCTACGGCCAATGGCTTTTATTTACACAAACCATAAATGCATTTTATATGAAGTTTGCTGCTATTGACATAGGTTCTAATGCTGCCCGATTACAAATTTCAAGTGT
>CAIZMB010000113.1 GCA_903933935.1 uncultured Cytophagaceae bacterium | reverse complement strand
GGTGCCGAGGCCGCTACACTTTCTATTATGGTGGGCGGATCTTCTGAGGCATTTAATCAGGCATTGCCTATTTTTCAAGCCATGGGTAAAAATATTGTTCACATCGGCGAAGCTGGGGCGGGCCAAATTACAAAGGCTTGCAATCAAATGATTGTGGGCATGACGATACAAGCCGTTTCTGAAGCGTTCACCTTAGCAAACCAAGCGGGGGTAGATTTAGAAAAAATGCGCGAGGTATTACTCGGAGGATTTGCACAAAGCCGGATTTTGGACTTACATGGCCAACGGATCATCGATCGAAACTTCAAGCCGGGCTTTAAAATAAAGTTGCACAACAAAGATATGAATATAGCTTTAGAGACTGGAAAAGCATTAAATGTGGATTTATTGGGGACGGCTCAAGTAGCCCAACAAATGAAAAAAGCGGTGGAAGTTGGGAATGGGGAATTGGATCATAGTTCTTTGGTATTGTTATTAGAAAAATAAAATAAAGATGTCTTATAAAGCAGGACCCCGGATTAAAGAAATTCACATTACCCCGATTGCTATTGTGGATCCTCCGTTATTGAATGCGGCCGGTTTGCACGCGCCTTATGCTTTGCGTACGGTTTTGGAAATTGTTACCGAGGACAATATTTCAGGCATTAGTGAAATTCCAGGAACTAAGGATATTGATGCGGCTTTAGAGGAATCAAAAAAATTGTTGATCGGCCAAGACGTATTTCAATTAAACCAAATTAGGCATATTTTAGAACAAGCCTTTGGAACAGATTCAGTTGCTGACCGAGGATTAGCTCCTTGGGACCAACGAAAATTAGTGCATATTTTTAGTGCGGTGGAGGTGGCTTGTATGGACATCATGGGCAAGGTAACCGGAAAACCAATCGTCGATTTATTAGGCGGAAAGATGCGTGACCGAGTTCCATTTTCGGCCTATTTATTTTATAAATATGAAGGGGCGGGCGGCGAATTAGGTTTTGGTCTCAATCCAAATGCCACAGGTTGGGATGCAGCCCGACAAAAAAGTGCGTTAAATCCAGATGAGATTGTCGCGCAGGCTCAGGCTATGTGCAAGGAATTTGGGTTTCAATCCATCAAGTTAAAAGGGGGAGTTTTTGAGCCTCGTCAAGAAGTGGATGCGGTGATTGCCTTGCGCCAAGCGTTTGGTGAAAAATATCCGTTAAGAATCGACCCAAATGCTTTATGGACTGTTGAGACATCGATAAAATATGGAAAAGAAATGGAGCCGTATTTAGAATATTTGGAGGATCCGGTCCGAGGCCAAGAAAATATGGCGCTGGTTCGTAAGGCTTTAAAAACACCTTTGGCCACCAATATGTGTACGACTTCTTTCGCTGAAATTCCTAAAAGTATTGAAATTGGCGCCGAAGATATTATTTTAAGTGACCATCATTTTTGGGGAGGTTTGCGCGCGTCAATGACCTTAACCGGTATATGTGAGACCTTTGGTAGAGATTTGTCCATGCATTCTAATAGCCATTTAGGCATTTCATTGGCAGCCATGGTTCATTTAGGTGCAGCTTTACCAAAAATGACTTATGCCTTAGATACGCATTATCCTTGGCAGTCGGACGAAATTATTGTAGGCGGACGCATGAAATTTGAGGATGGTTCGGTCGAGGTGCCAAGCGAACCTGGCCTAGGAGTAGAATTAGATCGTGTGGCTTTAGCGGCTTTACATCAAAACTATTTGGCCTGCGGCCTTACCAAACGAAATGATGAAATTGAAATGCAAAAAGTTAATCCAGATTGGACTTTCAAAGCCGTTCGTTGGTAATTTAAATTTTATAAAATGATTCGCCACTCAGTTATTTTAACATTAAAATCCAGTTTATCTCCTGAAGATAAAACGCAATATTTTGACGCGGTAAACGAATTGAAACAAATTCCGGGAGTGCAAAAATTTGAGGTATTAAAGCAAACTAGTGCCAAAAATCCTTTTGAATTTGGGATTTCAATGGAATTTGAATCCCAAGAAGCGTATGATTTATATACAAACCATTCGTTGCATTCTGCCTTTGTCGAAAAATATTGGGCGGCTTGTGTGGAAGACTTTTTAGAAATCGATTATCAAATCCTTGATCAATAAAATCAGTTTTTCAGATTGATTTTTAATTGCTTGGGCTTAGCTTTCCTAAATTTAAAAATTTAGTAAAGCTGCGGGGTGAGGTCCCTTTATCCCACATTACAAAAACTCAAGGACGCAGAATTTTCTAATTTTTTAAAGCAAAAGCTAAATATCGATCACTCGATTTTGTTTTTACCTTTCCTCCTCCACAGGCAATAACGACATATTGAACGCCGCCAATCGAGTAAATGCTAGGGGAAGCGTACCCGGCAGCCGGCAACTTATATTCCCATAAAATCTTTCCTGTTTTTCGATCAAAGGCTCGAAACATTTCATCTTTTGTCGCTGCAATAAATAGTAAGCCACCCGCTGTCACTGCTGGGCCACCGTATAAATCAGTTCCCGTAGGTGCAATTCCTTTTGCCGTTAATTCAGGATATTCCCCTAAAGGAACTTGCCAAAGATGTTTTCCACTATTCATTTCAATTGCCGTTAAGATTCCCCACGGGGGTCTGCTAACGGGATACCCTTGGCTATCATACCAGCGTGTATAGCCAGTAAAGCTAAAAGGGGAAAAGTCTAGTGTCGATTTTTTTACAGGCCCTTCGACAGCTACATTTAATCCTTGGGCATAAGCTAAAACGGCTTTCTTTTCTGCCGCAGATAGGTAATTAAATGCCGGCATTCTTCCTCGGCCTTGGGCTAAAATTTGATTTAAAAGAGGTTCCGAATATTTTTTGTGGACTTCCCTTAAAGGAGGAATAGTCCCATCTTCGCTCCCTTCCCGGTTTGTCCCATGGCAACTTTGACAGTGTCGCACATACAGCGATTTGCCTGAGTTTTCAATCGTCTTTTCTAAGGGAACTAAGGAAATATAGACAGGATTTTGTTTTGCTGGAATGTACATGACACTATTTTCATCGACAGCGGCTCCACCCCATTGCGCCCCACCATCCGTTGCCGGGAAAAAAATAGTTTTCTTCGTTAAGCTTAATGGAATAAAGGGCTGACCGGTTTGGGAATTGCGAAGCTCAGCAATAATTTCTTCCTTATTTGACGCCCATTCATTCACATCTTTTTCGGTAAATGATTGCTTGACAAATGGCAGAGGCCAAAGAGGAATGGGCTGCGTTTTTGAGGTTTTTTCACCGATAACATCCGAAGCGGGGAATGGCCTTTCTTCAATGGGGAAAATAGGCTTACCCGTTACCCGATCAAAAACAAACATAAAACCTAACTTGCTTAAAACAGAAACGACATCGCGTTTTTTGCCATTTTGAGTGATGGTAAATAAATTGGGTGGGGCCGGAATATCCCGATCCCAAATGTCATGATGTACCGTTTGAAAATGCCAAAGCCGTTTTCCAGTCCGAATATCTAAGGCCAGTAGGCAGTTGGCAAATAAATTATCCCCCTTTCTATTTCCCCCATAAAAATCAAAGGCAGCTGAACCGGTAGGAACAAAAACAATCCCTCGTTTGGAATCTACCGCCATACCCATCCAGTTATTAGCGCCGCCCACATTTTTGTAATTATCCTTTTCCCATGTTTTGTATCCGTATTCGCCGGGTTTTGGAATGGTATGAAAAGTCCAAATTAATCGCCCACTATTGGCATCAAAAGCGCGAATATCTCCCAGCAATGCGGGAGCGGTTTCTGACACTCTTGTCCCTACGATCAATGTATTTTTGTAAATGGAAATCGGGGTATTGAGTACCGTATATTCATCTGCGCCTGGTCGCTTTAATCCATTTAACAAATTGATTTTTCCTTTTTCTCCAAAGGTTTCATCGGGTTTTCCCGACTTTACATCCAAGGCAAAAAGATACGATCCAAAACCAAAAAATATTTTTGAACGGTGTCCGGGAGCTGAATAATAGGCCACGCCCCGACTATTCATACTAGGGGTTTTTTCTTGAATATTTGTTTTCCAAATTTCTCGACCACTCGAAGCGTCTATTGCGAAAGCTTGTGATCCTGCCGAAACCCCATACATGACCCCTTGAATGATGATGGGATTACATTGCATTTGAGTGGTTTGGTTGACGGTGTCAGCACCCCCGGAAGAATAGGACCACGCTAGCTTTAAATTTTTGACATTAGCGGGAGTTATTTGCGTTAACGAGGAAAAGTGATTGCGATCATTCCCCCCATGATACCCATCCCAATCCGTAAATTCAGGTGCGGTAAAAAAACCGAAAATGCCAATCAATATTAGCCCAGCGATTAGTCTCATGAGGGAAGATAAAAAATATTTTTTAATTCAGTTTCATGATCTAGAAAATCAAATCAAAAAAGCATTATGCCAAAATGAGGGTTCAGAGGTATTAAATCTAAATTTTATTAAATTTGGGTGGTTTGTACTCATTTATTTTTTCAAATTTATTTTTAGAAATCTGCAACTTTAAAAGAATTTATTGCATTTTTGATCTAAATAATAATAAGCACTTTAATGACATAAATAATATGAAAAAGAATACCATTATGCTGGCCCTTTTGGGTATCATGTTGAGCTTAGGCACACTGCAAGCTCAAAAACTTTACACCTATCCGATAGGTGTTCAAACCTATACTTTTAGAAAGCATTTCCCTGTGAAAGGCGCTGAAAAAACACTTGATTTAATTAAAGAATTAGGCTTTACCGAAATAGAAGGTGGGGGTGTAAAAGAAATGTCCTTAGAAGAGTATAAGAAATTATGCGATGCGAGAGGAATTTCCATTCCATCCACGGGTGCGGATTTTAATGAATTAGCCAAAGACCCTATGGCGGTCGTACAAAGAGCAAAAATATTAGGCTCTAAATTTGTCATGTGTGCTTGGATTCCGCATAAAAAAGGGGCATTCTCTTTAGTGGATGCACAGAAAGCCATTGAGGTTTTTAATAACGCTGGAAAAGTTTTAAAGGAGAATGGAATAACGTTGTGCTACCACGACCACGGATTTGAATTCCAACCTTTTGAAGATGGGACTTTGTTAGATTACATGATTAAAAATACCAATCCACAATTTGTTTCTTTTGAAATGGATGTGTTGTGGACGATACATGGCGGTGGAGCAGATATGCCAGTAAAATTGCTTCGTAAATATCCAGGCCGCTTTAAATTGATGCACGTAAAAGACCTTCGCAAGGGCGTCAAAGGTGATTTGACAGGTGGTACTCCTGCGGAAAATGATGTGGCTGTCGGTGCTGGTCAGGGCAACTGGAAGCAGATCATTAAATTAGCTAAAAAAGGAGGGGTTGAGCACTGTTTTATTGAAGATGAAAGTGATAAGGAGTTAGAAAATATACCTTTGAGTATTGCCTATTTAAAGAGTTTATAATCAAGAGTCTTATTTATTTCCTTGTATACTCATTTGAAAGGATATCGAAAATTTATTTCGATGGGCAATATTATTTTGCGCTTTCAAAAAGCTCAATTTGTATGAGGGTAAAGTAAAATTACAGTGGCATTGAAATGGTGTAATCATTCATTAAAATGAAAACTAAAGTAGGATTATTTGGAATTGGATTAGATACTTATTGGGATCAGTTTGATGGTTTACTTGACAATTTAGTGCGCTATCAAAGTTTTATCCATGATAAAATAGGCAAATTCGGTGTTGAGGTTGTGGACGCGGGCATGGTAGATAATCCAATCAAGGCCCGAGAGGCGGCAGATTTTTTAAAATCAAATGATGTTGAAATTGTTTTTTTATATGTTTCCACGTATGCGTTATCATCCACTGTATTGCCCATAGCGCAGAAGCTAAAGATTCCAATCATTATCCTAAATCTCCAGCCAGTTGCCGTGCTTGATTATGACAAGTTCAATCAATTAGGCGACAGAGGTAAGATGACCGGATTTTGGCTTGAAAATTGCCAAGCGTGTTCCGTTCCTGAAATTGCAAGCGTGTTTAACCGTACCGGACATAGCTATGATTTTGTAACGGGCTACCTTGAAGATGAGGAGGCTTGGCAGGAAATTGAAACATGGATTGAGGCATCAAAAGTATCCGTCGCGATGCGACATAATTGCTTAGGAATTTTGGGTCATTATTATGGTGGCATGCTTGATGTTTATACCGATTTGACAAAACAATCTGCCGTATTTGGAACGCATATTGAAATGCTGGAAATGTGTGAATTGAAAAAATGGAGAGATGAGGTAACGGACAGTGAGGTGGAAGCAAAAATTTTGGAGTTTCATCATACGTTTGAAGTGTCGCCTGAGTGCGAACAATATGAAATTGAGCGCGCGGCAAAAACATCAGTAGCGTTAGATAAGTTGATACAAAATCATCATCTCGGCTCAATGGCCTATTATTATGAAGGTGAAAGTGGCAATGAATATGAAAATATAGTCACTTCCGTTATTGCCGGAAATACGTTATTGACCGGACGAAATATTCCCATAGCAGGGGAATGTGAAGTGAAGAATGCCCAAGCAATGAAAATAATGGCTGAATTTGGGGCCGGAGGTTCCTTTTCAGAATTTTATTTAATGGATTTCAAGGATGATGTCATACTGCTTGGCCACGATGGTCCCGCGCATTTTGCCATTGCAGAGGGTCCAGTTGGTTTAGTCCCGCTTCCTATGTATCATGGAAAGCCTGGCAAAGGATTATCGATTCAAATGTCAGTAAAACAGGGCCCAGTTACTTTGCTTTCGGTGGTGGAAGGGAAAAACGAAGTGTTTCTTTTAGTCGCTCAAGGAGAATCGGTTGAGGGTCCCATTCTCGAAATTGGCAATACCAATAGCCGTTATCGTTTTTCCATAGGCGCGAAACGATTTATGAACGAATGGTCGAAACAAGGCCCTGCCCATCATTGCGCCATAGGAATTGGACACATTGGAAATAAAATTGAAAAACTGGGACAGATTTTAGGCATTGAAGTGGTGACGATTTGTTAGGCCTATATAGGAACGCAATGTGCTTATTTAAAAAAAGACAGATTATTTTATAGTTATTTAATGAGATGCGATTTTTATTTTGTTAAGATATTTTCTAAAGTTGTAATTAATTTTTTGAATTAAAAATTCACAATTAAACATAAAAACGATGAAAAACTGGCTATTTGTCTTTTGTTTTTTGGGTATAAATTCAATGATTTTTGCCCAAGATCGCCCTTTGCAAATCATTATGATTGGGGCACATCCCGACGATTGTGATATTAAAAGTGGAGGCACTGCCGCTCTTTTTGTGGCCATGGGCCATCACGTTAAATTTGTTTCCGTTACGAATGGAGACGCAGGTCATCAAAGCGAAGGCGGGGGAATGTTAGCCAAAAGACGCATTGCTGAAACAAAAGAAGTGGCGAAACGCCTGGGTGTTTCTTACGATGTACTAGATAATCATGACGGCGAATTACTTCCTACCTTGGAAATCCGACTTCAAATCATACGCAAAATTAGAGAGTGGAAAGCTGATGTGGTGATCGCCCCACGCTCCAATGATTATCATCCTGACCATCGCTATACGGGAGTTTTAGTTCAGGATGCGGCCTTTATGGTGGGTGTCCCCAACATTGCTCCCGATACTCCTCCATTGCGAAAAAACCCTGTTTTTTTATATTTTCAGGACAATTTCAAAAAGCCAAATCCATTCCAAGCAGACATCGCGGTCGATATAACATCCGTTATTGCTAAAAAATTGGATGGCCTAGATGCCCATCAATCTCAGTTCTTTGAGTGGCTTCCTTGGATCGGAAACTACGAAGCTGAAATCCCAAAAGATAAGGCCAAGCAGAGAGAATATTTATTGAGCAAACGCGTGACCAAAGTAAACCCTGAGGTAAAAAAGGCGCTAGAAAAATGGTATGGAAAAGAAAAAGCGGAGCAGATAAATTATGCCGAAGCTTTTGAAATTTGTGAGTATGGAAGTATTCCTACCGAAGCGGAAATTCGTAGATTATTTCCCATGTTAGGTCGTTAATTTATGAAGCTTTTATAATGGAAGCCTAGGATTAGAAATGGAACAATTAACGAAGGATATTAAAATGTTATTGGCCGAAAAATAGTTAACCCACGTATCCATTAAACTAAAATTAATTGCTTATTTACATCAAAATAAAAATGGATGCAATCTAATTTTTTGTCCGTAGTCCTCATGCCCCTCGCCCTTTCGCTCATCATGATGGGTCTGGGATTATCGCTAACCTTGGCCGACTTTAAACGCGTTTATCTTTTTCCAAAAGCCGTAATTATTGGGCTTTTTTGCCAAATGTTTGTCTTGCCCATCATCTGTTTTTTAATCATCAAGGCGATGGGTATCCCGCCGGTATTGGCGGTTGGCCTAATGCTATTAGCCGCAGCTCCGGGTGGTCCATCAGCCAATCTTTATAGCCATATCGCCAAGGGGGATGTCGCGCTTAACGTAACCCTTACCGCTTTGAATAGTCTTTTTTCTGTGTTTTCAATCGCCGTCATCGTGAATGTATCGATGGCCCATTTTTTACAACAAAACACCTATGTCCCATTGCAATTCAGTAAAGTTTTGGAAGTATGTTATGTCGTCATTTTGCCTGTTGGCCTAGGGATGATCATCCGAAATCGCGCGCCCCAAATAACCCAGAAATTAGAGCGGCCTGTTAAAATTATTTCTGCTATTTTTTTAGCGCTGATCATCATTTTAGCAGGCCTTCGCGAACGGGATCATTTGTTGGCCGACCTCAAAACCGTAGGCCTAGCGGCCCTAACTTTTAATATTTCTTGTTTGTTGGTCGGCTATTATATTCCGCTATTTTTTAAAATTCCCCAAAAACAAGCTATTGCTATCGGTATGGAAATAGGGATTCACAATGGGACTTTGGCTATTTACATTGCCCTGAATGTGATCGGCAATGGAACGATGACGATACCTGCGGTAGTCTATAGCATCATGATGTTTTTGACGGCGGCGGTATTTGCGTGGCTGGTGAATGTGCGTCCACATCCAGTTTCATCTTAGCGATTTTCTTGATAGACCAGACATAGAGCACCTCAACTTTCTGTCTTGCCCAGGGCGTTTTTCTCAAAAATGATAGACTTGATTTAATGCTAGGCTCGAACGAAAAACAATTAATTCGAATCTTTTTTGACATTTCATCCCAACCATATAAAGCGACTAAATCAGTCAAAATCATTTCGAGAGTTTTCCCATGTAAAGGATCGTTCGATTTTTCTTCCATGTTCAAAATTAAGGTAATTTTTTGAAATCAATGATAGGCTTTTTATTTGCCGAAGCCCGTTGAAAAATTTGATTTAATAATGCTATTCCATTAAAAAACCCTCCATTCTGCAAGTAAAAAAACCCTGCTTTTTCCCCTCCTTCATAGTCTTTTCTATAGCCTCGTTTTGCAATATCGTCACCCGTGAATTTTGCTTCTGTTAATTCAAACCATGCGCCACTTGAATCACAAACCCATTGATTCTGATAGGTCGCCTGTCTTAGAATATGCCCAAAATTAGGGTTGAAATTCTCGACAAACGAATGGGGTCTTTTATACCAAGTATCTGTTTTTGGGCGCTTAAATGATGCGATGAGTAACCAATCAGGTGAGCTAGATTCTTTGAAATAGGCGGTATAATTTGTGGACCCAGAACCATCCGGCTCGACCGAATTTAAAAATTGATACGTCTTCCCCGCGTCCCATTTATATCTCAAATAACTTTGTCCGCCAGAACCCTCATTTCCAAATTCGCCAGAATAAACCCCTTCTCCCTTTTTTAGCAATTTGATTTTTTGATCCTCAGGGATAGCAGCAGGATTATCTGTTTTAAATGGACTCCAAACAGAAAACAAAATACGCCTCTCATTTTCGGAATTTACTTGAAAACCGAAATAACCCTCAGCAAATCCATTGGCCATAAAATAGGAACCTATGGGATCTAGGCCCGTGGGAATAGTCACTTCATTATAAAACCATTTGATATTTTTCTCCATCGGCATCGTATAGCTCAAATGCACGGATGGACCCCTTCGGCCCCAGTAATACCGATTATCAATATTGTCTTTAACGAAACTAAATTCGCCAGACTCTTGGGTCAGGATGATTAAGGAACTTATGGCTGCAAAATTATTTGTTTCTTTAGAAATGCCCTCTAAAACTAGTTTTTGGTAGCCCGTAGGCAATACGAAATTCCCAATAAATACAGGATTCTTTTGAAATTTAGCCAGTTGGACTACAAGAGATTGCCCCCCTAAAGTACATCTGATTTTACTGGAAAACTCCCCGGGCAATAGCGCTAGATACAACGCTCCGGTTCTTGCTTTTTCATTTTTAAAATAAATAGTAAAGGCACTTTTTTCAGAGGACCAAGTTGTAATTCCACTCTCACTGATGGCATCATTGGCCACACCTTTTGTTTCAATAAATGTATTTCCTCCTAGCGGTATGGTCGTGGTATCTGATAGGATTGCCTTTATTTGCGGCGCATCATTCAGTTCGCAGGCGGTGGCCGAGAGTGAAAACATCAAACACAGGATTAGTAAAATATTCTTGTTCATAGGTCAATTAAAATCCAAAAGTATTCATTTTTATTTTTTAATTATTGAAAATTGACAAATTGCGCTACCCGTAAAAATTTCCTATGTTTACGATATAAACCTGTTAACTCAATGAAATCAAATCAATTATATTTAAGTATGCTGGTCGTAGCGATGTCGCTAGGGACTGCCTGGGCGATTAGAGGCCAATTTGGTCACGAACATGGTGCGGCCTGGGCTGGCGGAATAGGATCTTTAGCCACTCTTTTAGTTGTGAAAAGAAAAGATTGGTTAGCAAAATCTTTTTCAGTGGTCTTAGCAGGTGCTTTAGGTTGGGGATTGGGTGGCATGATGAGCTATGGCATGGTGGTAGGCTATGGCCGAGGAAGTGACTGGCCCAATGTATTTTATGGCTTATCGATGTTATTTGTGATCGGTGGTTTATATGGATTTTTAGGGGGAGGGCTATTCGGATTAGGCCTTTCAAATACGATTAAAAAGCCAATCAAATGGCCAAAATTGATCTTAGAAATGACCGCCGGTGGAATCATTTTTTATTTCTTTCTCGTTGAACAATTTGGTTTTAACATGACGCCTCCGCGTTCAGAAGTATGGGCTGTGTGTTTGGGTATGGCGGTTGCGTTAACTTGGAATATGATTCGAGGAAAAAAGAAGTCGGCCCTCCGGGTCGCCATTTTTTCTGGTTTAGGGGGTGGTTTTGGTTTTGCCTTTGGCAACTTTCTCCAAGTATTAGGTCAAACCACTGAGATTCATTTTAATTTTTGGAATGTCATGGAGTATTCCTTAGGATTCTTTGGCGGGCTTGGATTAGCCTATGGTACGTTGACCAGCGATTGGGGGAAAGAGAAACCGGCGCCAACAAAAAACCAGGTATTCCAATTGATCATGTTGGTGCTCATAATTCCTGTCATTATGTGGCAACAAAATTTCGAGTGGGAGCGAATCCAATCTACGTTTGTCAAATTATTGCCGATAGATAATTACGCCTTTTATGATGGGGTCATTTGGGGTTCCGTAGTATTAATTGTTGGCGCAGGGGTGTATTGGATCCTTAGATTTAAGAAATTTGAAACCTTGGATTACCGAGAGATAAAGACCTTTTTCTTTGGACATTGGGCCTTATATATTACCTTAAGTTTCCTAATTACTGGGGCATTTATCAGTATATACCGCGTAGAACAATATTTATACCTCGTTAATTTTGTGGTCATATTTTTTCTCATAGATCGCACAGAACCCGAAATCAATCCGCGCGATTTAAAGCTTGCCACAGGGATAAAAAACTCAGTTTTGGTTTTAGTATTCATTGGAATTCTGGCGGCCATTGCCGTAAATTCTCATGGTGAAATCAAGGGTGCAAAAAAGAGGTTTGGGGCGGAACCAGTGGTGGTCGATACGTTGAAAAAATGATGGGGAAGCGCTTACATTTGGTCGTATTATTTTTCGTGGGCCTTTCGGCCCAAGCGCAAATTTTTCCGGGAAATCCCAAGCGTGTGCTTTTTATTGGGAATAGCATCACTTATGCGGGGAGGTATGTTCAGATTATTGAGGCGTACCAGCGAGCAAAATTTCCGAATCAAGAAATTGACATTTACAATGTGGGTTTACCTAGTGAAACGGTATCAGGCTTGTCGGAAGACGGACATGCCAGCGGGCGTTTTCCTAGGCCTGATTTACATGAGCGATTGGCCCGAGTATTAGAACAAATAAAACCCGATTTAGTATTCGCGACTTATGGAATGAATGATGGAATTTATCTTCCTTTGGATTCAGCAAGATTTCTAAAATTCAAAGAGGGTATTTGTTGGATGCACGACCAAGTGGTATTTTCTGGCGCCAAAATTATTCACATAACCCCTTCTTTGTATGAAGAAAAACCCAATGAAAATATAGGTTATGGGAAGGTGCTGGATGAATATTCACATTGGCTGACCCAGGAAAAAAATTGGAAAGTCATTGACACCCACACGGCGCTTCAAAAGTACTTAAATGCCGAAGTAAAAAAGGAGGCTAATTTTCGAATCTCTAAAGATGGTGTTCATCCTGGCGACCAAGGGCACTGGATCATGGCCAAAGAAATTTTAAGGTATTTGGGCGCGAAAAAAATAAACCGTATGAATTCTGTTGAGGAAATGCTTGAACCCATGAAAGACCCGAAGGCGTTTTTTGACCTAGTGGTGGAGCGTCATAACATCTTAAAAGATTCTTGGCTAACACAAACAGGTCATAAAAGACCCGAAATGAAAATGGGAATACCTATGTCAGACGCGAAATTAAAAGCGGCGGATTTGATGAAAAAAATAAAAGAATTTACCCCATAAATAAAGGCATATGAAAAATTTATTGATCAGCGCGTTTGCAAGTTTACTAATCTTTAGCATGCAGCTTTCTCTGAAAGCTCAAAATAAAGTGATTTGGCCAAAAGGCAAAAAGATGGCATTGAGTTTGACTTTTGATGATGGCCGAGGCAGTCAGGTGAATGGAGGAACGGCGCTTTTAGATAAATACGGAGTAAAGGCTACTTTATATGTAATGCCAATCGCCATTGAAAAAAACGTAGCACTTTGGAAAAAAGCGGCGGAGAATGGCCATGAAATAGGAAATCATTCGAGCTTACATCCTTGCTCTGGTAATTTCGCTTGGTCTAGAAACAGAGCTTTAGAGGAGTATACTTTGGAAAAGATGCAAAAAGAATTAGTCGAGTCGAATGAACAATTGCATCAAATGATTGGGATAAAACCGGAGTCTTTTGCCTATCCGTGTGGGCAGAAGTTTGTGGGCAACAATGAAAAAACGCAAAGCTATGTGCCTCTCGTTTACCAAATATTTAGCTCGGGGCGAGGCTGGCGAGATGAAGCACCTAATGATCCCGCGTATTTAAATATGGCCCAATTGACCGGAGTAGAAATGGATGGCAAGAATTTCGATGAGATATTGCCGATGATCAAAGATGCGAGCGACAAGGGGTATTGGCTTGTGTTAGCTGGCCACGAAATGGGCAAGGGAGGAAATCAAACAACTAGATTAAGCATGTTGGAAGATCTGATACGTTATGCACAAGATCCCCAACATGGCATTTGGATCGCTCCGGTAAGGGAGGTCACAAAATATTTAAAGCATTAATTATTTTTTCTCAATCGAGAACATATCTCTCACTACTCCATCCGCACAAATCCATTGTGCGTTTAATTTTTTGTTCACTACATCGATCAACATAGAACCTCCCTCGGTGACGTTCGAGTAAACGGAAGACTTTAAAGGATAGTCTTTTTGCTTGCCGCCCAATTGGCCTCCAGATCCGTTGACGATGTAAATGGTTCCTTGGCCTTCTCCTTTTTTGACTACGTATTGATTAGGAGCAACTTCATTTGCTTTTTTATGAATGCTAGGGTCGTAGGTAGCGCTTTTGCCCGTATGTCCGACCATCGGATGATTTCTTTCGTATCCGTGACTATGGCCACAGATCACTAAATCAACTTTATATTTCTCTAAAATAGGGGTGATATTTTCTCTGACTTTATACATCCAAATCTCGGTATCGGAATCATGAGATGCTTTTGAATAGGGAGGTTTATGCCAGTATACAATCGTCCAAGGCAATTTATTTGCCTCTAAATCCTTTTTTAACCAAGCCGCTTGTTTCCCATTTTCATTATATAAGTAGCTGCTGTCAGTTTCCATCGCTTCACTGTCGAGCGAAATTAAATGCACATTTCCATAGTTGAATGAATAAAAAGATTCCGTTCCAGAAGGCAATCCCCCATTTTCGCCTTTGGTAGGCATGGTAAATATTTTAAAATAGGGAGGCAAAGCAGGATTATGTTTTCCTGCATAATCATGGTTGCCCGGTGACGGCCAAACAGGTAGATTTTTAAAGAAAGTATCTTGGTACACTCTGAATACATGGTTTTGGTATTCTTCTTCTTTTCCATTGCTATAGGCATTATCGCCCATCCAAATCCAAGCGTCTGGCTTATGTGTTTTTGTCGCATTGAACATCGCGTCGCGGACGTCTGCTTGGTTTTTCGAACTATTTCCAAAATCTCCTAAGGCCCAAATCCGTACCGGCTTGGTGGAGCCCGCTTTAGGTACCGTATTAAAATAATGGGTTTCGTCGCCACCCACTTTAGTTCCTGCGGAAATGATCGCGTAAAAGTATTTTTTTCCTGGGCTTAAGTTTTTGATTTCCACTTCATGCTCAGTGAGTAGGTTTTCGTCTTTGACCGATTGGTTTAGTTGGCTTGGGCTGTTGCCATAAATCACTTGGCTATTAGCTGCGATGTCGGTGCGCCAACGAACCACGCCCGAATTGGGAGTGAAGTTTTGCAAGTACGGTCCGCGAATGACTTTGATTTCTTGTGCGCGGCAAAAAAAAGTAAGTAGAATAAGTATGAGCGTAAAATGTTTCATGTTAAAAGGAGTAAATGGGGGTGTATTGAAATTAGGTGGGTCAAATTTACACAACTATTTTTTAGTTTATTTATTTTCAAATTAACTTACTATAAACTCTTTTGAATATTGTAAGGGTGTTTTGCCAGTAATCTTTTTAAATGCATTATTAAAGTTTGGGAAATTATTGAATCCAGCTTCATAGCAGACTTGAGTTACTTGGAATTGATTTTCCTTAATTAATTTACAGGCATACTCAACACGTATTTCGTTCAAGAAATGGGAAAAGTGTTTCCGAGTTCTATTTTTGAAATACCGACAAAATGAATTGGAACTTAGGTTGGCCACCTCGGCAATTTCCTCAATCGTTATTTTACGTTTAAAATGTTTAGCAGAAAAATTGTAGATCGAATTTAATCTGGCCGTTTCTTTATCGCTCGGATTATGCTCTAAAATTCGGGTCGCTAACATTTCGATTTCTGAGCTTTGTGAGAGGGGATCTAATAATTTAAGAAGCTCAAGAATAAGGTTGCTTTTTGTGTCTTCGAGCATATGAAGCATTTGCTTGACAATAGCGGTTTTGGTTT
Organism: uncultured Cytophagaceae bacterium; assembly: GCA_903933935.1. Lineage (GTDB taxonomy): Bacteria > Bacteroidota > Bacteroidia > Cytophagales > Spirosomataceae > Aquirufa. Next base: position 25,314 of record CAIZMB010000113.1, on the reverse strand, counting down.
TACCCGTAATTCGCAAGCCAAGTTTTGATTTTTCAAGCAGCTGCTTGACATATCTATTTTCAACAAGTTCGAAAAAATTAGGTCCAAAAATTGCTGGATCAAAATGGATCACAACTGCGGATACTCCTAAATCGGGATTGCCTTGAAAATAGATATTATCACTTCTCAAATAATGAGGACAATTTGACCCGATTAAAAGTAGGTCGCCATCCTGAAAACGTTGGATACTGTCGCCCACAAACTGAGTGCCTGTTCCTTTATCAATAAATAATAGTTCTATTTCCGGATGGTAATGATATTGATTATAAAAATAACTAACATTGTCTCGTCGAATGCTAAAGGAGCGAAGCGACTGAGGAGAAACTTTTAATAATAAAGCCTTCATAAATTTAATTATTCCACGGAATTCGACAGTGTTCTTTTACTTATTTGAATATTTATGCCAAAATAATTTATTTATTTGAATTTTCCATTTAATTATGGCGTTATTTAAATCCATTTTTTTGTAAGTATTATTTTATTTCTGTTACCCATTAATTATTAGTGTTTTTTTACTTCTAAATTTAAAAACGTATGCATTTACATTTTACGTATCAAATGCTTCGGCATTTGGCAATCACAACCCTTGTATTTGCGCTAGGCATCTCGACAATGGTTGCGCAAACAAGAACCATCACCGGTAAAATTACCGCGAGCTCAGATGGTACTGGAATTCCAGGTGTTAATATTCAAGTGAAGGGATCTCAAAAGGGAACGAGTAGTAATGCAAGTGGTACCTATTCCCTTGAAGTTTCTGGCGCAAGCCCCGTTTTATCTATTACATCGATTGGTTTTGATGCCCAAGAAATTAAGGTGGGCAACAGAAATGTAGTTGATGTCGTGATGACTTCAAGCACTCAAGAGCTAAACGAGGTAGTGGTTACAGCCTTAGGAATTAAACGCGAAGAGAAATCTTTGGGTTATTCGGTAGGAAAAGTATCAGGAAAAGACTTAAATCGGGTTATTACTGAGAACGTGTTAAATGGCCTTTCGGGTAAATTAGCCGGAGTTAGTATTAACGCAACGGGTGCAACGGGTTCTTCAGTGAGTATGATTATTCGCGGTGCGAAGTCTTTAAGTAATGACAATCAGCCATTATTTGTGATCGATGGCGTTCCGGTCATTAATACCTTGAACAACATAGGCCAAGTAGGGAATGATAACCGCGTGGATTATGGCAATGCTATTTCAGATTTAAATCCGGATAACATTGAAAGTGTTTCTGTTTTAAAAGGACCCAGTGCTGCGGCGCTTTATGGGTCTAGAGCTGGTAATGGAGTTGTGTTGATCACAACAAAAACCGGAGCTAAGTCAAATAAAATGACGGTTAATGTAAATTCAAATACCGTATTTGACAATCCATTCAAGTATTTAAATATGCACTCAAAGTTCGCAACGGGTGTTTTGCCATTTACGCCAGACAATAACCCTTATCCAGGAGGCATCATGTCTATTGAAGAAGGTTCAGCAGGAGGAATTGGTCCAGAGTTAGATAAAGGGTATACTGCCATACAATGGAATAGCCCTAAAGATGCAGCGGGAAAATCAATTCCTACAGAATTAAAGTCGTACCCGAATAACTTGAAGAATTTTGTTCAAACCGGTATTACGACAACCAATGGCTTCTCAATTTCGAATAGCACAGATGCAGCGACTTATCGAATTTCATATTCAAATATGACCAATCGTGGATTAATTCCAGGATCTGATTTATTTAAAAACTCGATCGATTTAGCTACTTCTTTGAAGTTGACAAATAAAATTAAGTTAAGTACCAACTTCGATTTCAGTCGTAACAATTCAAACAATCGTCCTGCAAGTGAGCGTGGATCAAATCCTTTACAATGGGCTTATGCGGTTTCACCACATATCAACATCTTGGATTTGAAGAATTATTGGGTTCCAGGAAGAGAGGGTTTACAGCAAAAATCTCAAGCGATTGGAAGTTATAACAATCCATGGTTCTTAGCCTATGAAGTTAAAAATGCGTTTGAGCGTAATCGCTTTTTTGGTAATGCTAAATTAGATTATCAAATCACAAAAGAGTTAAACTTTATGGCTCGTTACTCTTTAGATACCTATGGAGAAACTAGAGAAACAAAAATTGCTCCTAGTTATACAGGAGAGAAAAATGGAGCTTATGGCTTAACTACACTTTCTCCGTCTGAAACAAATATTGATTTCTTAGCGACTTATGCAAAATCATTACAAGACTTCTCTTTGTCACTTTCCGTAGGAGGGAACGCTAGAAATTCAACGAATCGTTTTATCAGTGAGTCAAGTAGAGGAGGAACAGGTTTAGTTATTCCTGGATTATATACCTTGCAAAATATCGCTACAGCCAACATTCAATATTCGAGTTCTCAATCTAAGAAGGTTGTTTATTCTGCGTATGGAATGGCGAACGTAGGATATAAAGACATGATTTATTTGGATTTAACCGCTCGTAACGACTGGTCAAGTACTTTACCAGTGGATAATAGATCATATTTCTATCCATCAGCTTCTTTGAGTGTATTGTTGAACGAAATGTTCCAAATACCTAATAACCGCATCGACTTAATCAAAGTGCGTGCAGGTGTAGCTCAAGCAGGTAATGACACCAACCCTTACGCTTTATTTAACACTTTAGGATTGGCAGAACCGTGGGCAGGTGTTACAAGGTTAACAAAACCGGGTTCTATTTTACTTCCTGATTTGAAGCCTGAGATTACAACATCGATGGACTTAGGTTTGGATGTAACGATGTATAGAAATCGTTTAAGATTCTCGGGTACTTATTATACGGTTGAAAATAGAAACCAAATTATTCCGACCACATTGCCAGCATCCACAGGTTTCTCTTCAAAAAATATTAATGCTGGATTGTTAGTTAGTAAGGGAATTGAATTAACATTAGGTGGAACGCCCATTGACAAAAATGGTTGGAGATTAGACTTAACGACTAATTTTTATAAAAATGCTACAACCATTAAAGAGCTTTCAGAAGGATTAAACTTCTATACTTTATGGACAGATGCGAAAGGTGGCGCATGGACCTATGTAGGTGAGACTATTGGCGATATTTATGACGCTGAAATTGTTACTGTTAAGGATAAATCTTCTAAGTACTTTGGATATCCGATCTTGGATGGTGATGGTTCATGGCAATCCATTGGAGCGTCTAACTCAAGAACTAAAATTGGTAATTTCAATCCTGATTTTATCTTAGGGATGCAGGCTTCTTTAAGTTATAAAAACTGGAGCTTGAACATGACGTTTGATTGGAGAAATGGTGGAAACTTTGTTTCTCAAACGTATCGCTATGGAGAGTCTGATTTGAAATCACAAAGATTCTTGGATAATTTAATTAATCCTGGTACCATGACGGGTGATGCTTTACGTAATTACTTAGTCACTAACCAAGAAACCATGATTAAGATCAATGGAAACACGTTCCCGATTGTTGGCGGGCCAACTAAAGAATATGGTGGCTATCCGTTTGAATATGGTGGAAAGGTTTATCCTAATGGAGTATTCAATCCTGGGGTTATCGCTCAATACGATAGCAAAGGTAATATTACTGGATATGAGGAAAACTTAGGTGGACCTAATACTCGCATCATCCCTTATGGAGATAATTATCCTTGGAGTTTTACACGTGCAGCTACTTTTGATGCATCGTTCTTAAAATTAAGAGAGGTTTCGATTGGATATGAAGTGCCAAGCAATGTGGTGAAGAAATTAGGCTTACAAGCAGCTAACTTCTCCGTTTATAGCCGTAACATTATCTTATGGACAGCAGCAAAAATTGGTATAGATCCGGAAACGGCATTCCAACCACAAGCTGGAACTCAAGCAGGAACACAATTTAAACAAGGTATCGAACGATACAATGTGACACCATGGGTTATCCCAGTAGGATTTAAACTTGGTTTAACATTTTAATTCATTCACCTTAAAATTTTGAAATCATGAAAATGAATAAATATATTAAAATCGCAGTTTTTGCCTTATTCACGGGTTCATTCTTCTCTTGTGAAGATTTAACCTCGGTAAATACTAACCCGAATGGAGTTCAGCCTGATAAGGTGAACCCTAATTTAATTATGCCTACGGTCTTGACCGAAATGGCAAAAGCGTATGTCAACTTAGGATATCAGGATATCGCGGGAGTTGTGCAACATACTCAAAAAGATGCTTGGTCTTCAGGTCATAATGATTACGACTGGGGCGGAAATCAAAGTTGGGCCGGTTATTACGGTTTACTTAGAGACAATGAATTATTATATCAACGTTCCGTAACGATGAACTTAGAGTTCCATCAAGGTGTCGCTTTGGTGAATAAAGCATTTTTGTTTGGTTTAATTACGGACTTATGGGGAGATGCTCCTTACACGAATGCTTTAAAAGGTGAATTAGGAGGAGTAGCGAATATTCTTCCAACTTATGATAGCCAAGAGACTATTTATGCAGGGATCATCGCGGATTTGGAAAAGGCAAATAAATTATTGTCAAAGCAAAAATCAGAATACTCAAGCATTGTAGATAATGTGGACGTTATTTATGCTGGGGATCCGACTAAATGGAGAAAATTTGCTAACTCATTAGCTTTGCGTTATTTCATGCGTATTTCAGGAAAGAAGGCAGATGTAGCGAAAGCAGGTATTGAAAACATTGTTAAAAATGCAGCGAATTATCCAATCATTACCTCAAACACAGAAGATGCTACGATGGGATTCCCTGGAACTTCTGATGGTACTTCTTGGCCTGCTAATGCAGTATATGATGTATCTGGAAGTAATTACCGCCGTATCAAAATGGCCAATACTTTTGTTGAATATTTGCAAGGAGTAAAAGATCCACGTTTAGGCGTGTGGGCTGCTAAAGTTGAAATTCCATTAGTAGTGGATGCTGCTTTACCGGCAGGTACGGATAAAATTGAAGGAGGCAAACGTTATTTATCTCCTGATAAAGTAGGTAAAACCTTAGTGGATACAGATCCAGAATATGTAGGCTTACCTACTTCATTCTCTGCATTGCCTTCCGCATATAACTTAAATCCTACACCTGGACAAACGTCATTTAATCCTCACGTATCTTTTTTAGCTCCCATGTATAAGAATGCTACGGGTGCTTTGTTAAGAGCACGTTTGGTTTCTGCAGCTGAGGTAAACTTCATTTTAGCGGAGGCAGCCCAAAAAGGCTGGTCTGTTGGCGATGCGAAATCTTTTTACGAAGCAGGTGTTAAAGCATCTTTAGCTACCTGGGGAGTAAGTGGATCATCAGCAGCATATCTTGCTGGTAGCGGTGTAGCTTACAATGGAACTTTAAAGCAAATCATGGAACAAAAATGGATTGCTTCTTGGACTGCGGCTACAGAATCTTGGTTTGACTATAGAAGAACTGGACTTCCTGCATTAACAGCTGGTCCAGCGGCGAAACGCCAAGCATTGCCATTGCGTTTTTATTATATGCAAGATGAAATCAGAATCAATGCAAAAAATGCAACTGCTGCCATGGATAAATTAGAAGTTACTAATTTTTCACAAGCGGATGGAAAAAATAGCGCTTGGTCTAAACCATGGCTTTTAATAGGCACCAGTAAGCCTTATTAATTAAAATATTTATTAATTTAACCACAGGTATTTTTACCTGTGGTTTTTTTTTCTTTTAATGTTTCAATTTATGATGCATCGCTTCATTTGTATTGGCTTATTACTAGTGGCTTGCTTGACGGTCCAAGCACAAAATATACGTGTGGGTGCCGCTGTTCGCGTCATTACTCCAGATCCCCTTTTGCCCGTTTCGGGTGGAATAGGTGTACCACATCCAGTCAAAGAAAAGCGGGGTGATTTGTTTGCCCGAGCGATGGTGTTTGAGCAAGGAAGTACTCGTTTTGCTATCGTCAATGTCGATAATTTAGGTTGGACTTCTATCTTAGGCAACCGATCTCGTGCGCTGATTAAAGGCATTGCTCCTGAAAATATTTTGATTGGTGCCACACATACACACAGTGCCCCGGATGCCTACGGCTTTCCAGATATGTCGGGTAAGTCTTATGCTGATCTAAAATATTTGGATTGGTGTGTGAAGCAAATTGCTGATGCGGTGAATGAGGCATCTGCCAACCTGCAGTCGGCGTCTTTAAAAGTCGCCATGGGCGAAGCAAAAGGTAAAATCGCCTATAATTATTATGCACCAGCGCTTTATGATCCTCGTTGCGGTGTCATTCAAGCCATTGCGAATGCAGGTCCTCGCACGGGACAACCTATCGCGACTTTAGTTAATTATGCCGTTCATCCAGAGGTTTTAGGAAATAGCCGAGGAATTTTAAGCCCTGACATGATTGGGCCCTTGTACCAAAAAATCGAATCCACCATTGGTGGTGTGGCCTTATTTATGAATGGCGCACAGGGTGGAATGGTTACTGCGGATACCCGATTGGAATATGGGAAGGAAGGCGAAGGGCAAAAAGAAGCCAATACTTGGGAAGAATGCATTCGAATCGGAGAGCTTTTAGCGGGCGAAGCCATGCGGATTGTCGCTGCCGCTCCCGTACTTGTGAACCCTGCACTTTATTGCACCTCAAGAAAAATAGAATTCCCCATCGACTCCGAAATCATGCGGTATATTTTGAAAAAATCTCCATTGAAATATGAGGGAGGGAAAGAGAATTATGTGTCGACCCAGCTCAATCTTTTGAATATTGGGCCCGCACAAATCTTAACCGTTCCAGGCGAGGCTTTGCCTAATGTAGGGTATTATGTCAAAAGAAATATGAATACTAAAATGCCATTTTTATTTGGTTTGACCAATGACGCCTTTGGGTATATGTTGGCCAAAGTAGATTTCAATTCCTTCAAACGATATGAATATGTCTCCCGCACTTCCCTAGGTGAAATGACCGCAGAAATTTACATGGAACAAGCCCTTAAATTAGTTAAAGAAAGCCCCAAACCGCAGAATTAAAAAATCGCTAAACCTATTTAAAATATGAATAATCGCTTCAACGTATTGGCTATTTTTTGCCTACTAAGTTTCCAACTATTCGCCCAAACAGAGAAAACCTATGCCGAAAGATTAGGATTTCCAAAAGGGAAAAAGGTATTGATTTTCCACGTAGATGATTGTGGTATGTCCTATTCTTCAAACCAAGGAGCCTATAAATCGATGGAGCAGGGAGTAGCCACTTCTTGTAGCATCATGATGCCTTGCCCATGGGCTGCTAGCTTTATCCATTATTTGCAGAAAAATAATCCCAAAGCCGATGCTGGATTACATTTGACTTTAACTTCAGAATGGAAGGATTATCGCTGGCCTGCGCTGGCTGGTTTCCAACAAGTTCCCACATTAAGTGATGGAGATGGTTGCTTATATCATAGTGTGGAGCAGGTGATAAAAAATGCGAGTCCTGATGAAGTGGAAAGGGAAATTAGAGCTCAAGTAGAACGTGCCAAACGTTTAGGTTGGGATCCTTCACATTTAGACTCGCACATGGGAACTTTATTTGCGTACCCTCCATTTTTGGAACGTTATGTGAAAGTCGGCATTGAATTAGGAATCCCAGTGATGTTTCCGGGGGGCAACAATAAAATGATGATTGAATCTATGAACCTGCCTCTCATCAAGAAAATGAAAGCAGAGGGAACTTGGAAAGAGGGGACAAAACTAGAGGCTAAACGATATGGGCTGACCGACTTATTTGGCGAAGCCAGTAAAATGGGGGAAAGACTTTGGAATGCAGGGCTTCCTGTATTGGATGACTTACATACGTTTAGCGGTGATTGGAAGCCAGCTGGAAATCCTACAGCGGAAGAATGGGGAAAATACAAGGCCCAACAATGGATTGAAACGATCAAAAATATGAATCCAGGGGTAGCGATGATGATTGTTCATAGCAGTGATATTACGGAAGAATTTAAATATGTTTCGGGTTCAGGGGGTTCTCGTTTAGCCGATATGAATTCCATGATGAATCCTGATTTAAGGGCCTATATTGAAAAGGAAGGGATCATTTTGACGACTTTCCGAGAGTTATTGGAACGCCGTAAAAAACTTAAATAAGATGCGAAGATTATTCGTTTTAATGCTCGTCTTAGGATTACCTTATATTGCATTTACACAAAAATCAGCTAATCCTGTCGTTGAATCAATGCTTATTTTTCCTGGACAGGAAAAGCATGTCCATGGAAGTAGTATGGTGGCTTTGCCTAATGGCGATCTTCTTTCTGTTTGGTTTTATGGCAACGGAGAACGAAATTCAGACGATGTGAAATTGATGGGCGCCCGATTACAAAAAGGAGCAAAAGCCTGGAGCGAACCCTTTTTAATGGCCGATACTCCTAAATTGCCTGATTGCAATCCCGTATTATTTTTAAATCAAAGCGGCAAATTATTTTTGGTCTGGATTGCGGTCCAATCGAACCGATGGGAACAATCCATTTTGCGCGTAAAAACGACGACCAATTATGCTAAAGCGGGCGCACCTGTTTGGGAATGGCAAGACAATATTTTATTGAAAATGGATGACCGTTTTGCAAAAGAAATTGCTACCAATCTGAAGGCTTTGCCTGCTCATGCGATTGGTTGGGCTGGTTATGCCCCCAAATACGACGAGATGATTAATGCAGCTGCATTAGACCCAATGAAGCGAAATTTAGGTTGGATGACTCGAATCAAACCTTTGCTAATAGGTGAAAGCCGAATTATTTTACCTTTATATTCAGATGGATTTAATCTCTCGATCATGGCCATTTCAGATGACCAAGGGTCCACATGGCATCCAAGTTTACCTGTCGTAGGTCGCGGCCCCATTCAGCCTGCGTTGGTCCGTAAAAAAAATGGAAATATCATGGCGTTTATGCGGGATAGTGGAGATGATCCTCCTCGTGTTCATATCAGCGAATCAGCGGATTTAGGGGAGACTTGGACACCCACAATCAAATCTGAAATCCCGAATACAGCCAGCGTAGAATTACTCGTTTTAAAAGATGGCCGTTTGGCATTTTTGGGCAATGACATCACAGATGGTCGTTATCGCTTTCAATTATATCTTTCAGAAGATGAGGGCAAAACATGGAAATGGAAAATTCCCATTGAAAATGTAGAACCAGGAAAGGGAGGTTTTTCGTATCCTTCATTCATTCAAACTCCAGATGGGATGTTGCGCATGACGTATTCATCACATATAGGTACAGATCAAAAATCAATTAAATATGTGGTCGTTGACCCCTCAAAAATCAAATAGATGAAAAAAAGTATCGCATTATTTTTGCTGTTTTTAAGTATGGTTGCTTATGGGCAAAAAAAAACAACTCAGCCAGTTTATGTAGATAAGCCCTACATGCAGGATTATAGTATCAAATACTATGTAAAAGATAGTCAGGTCGCGTTGAAGTCTGCTTTTGCCGACCGCAACGGATCTATCAAAATATTTAGTTCGGCGGGTTTGCTATTGCCACATGATGGCCAATTTTTATACCCCGGGGTTTTGATGGCCGATAAGCGAAACCGAACCAGTGCCCCTAAAAAAATTCAAAGCTTATTGGCCCACGAAAACCAATTTGTTTTTGTCGACGACAAAGCTATTTTTAGCCATGCTTGGGCCGGAACTCTTTATTCCACACATGAATTGCCAGGAGCTAATTTGGCCGCTGGCGGAAATGATTTTACATTTTTAATTTCTGATGGCTCTTCCTTGCATTTGGTTAAAAAATCAAAGACGCTCTTTAAAACGAATGTTGCAGACCAAGTACTAGCCATCAATTTTGATAAAATCACTGGTAATTTTTGGGTACTAGCTTCTAAAGGTTTGCATCGTTTTGATGTGGCTACGGGCCAATTATCTTTATGGGTTTCTGGAAATAATTTGACGGCATTTGACGTCAAAGGAAATGACGCCGTTGTAGGTAGTAGTGAAGGATTTTTTAAAGTGGATTTGGCTGGGAAAAAAGCGGGGGTACTCCAACAAAAAATTCCGGTGAAATCAATTACATCTGTCAAGATTTTAGGAGATAAAATATGGTTTGGTTCCACCAACGGAGCATTTGCTTTGCGCAAAGATGGTAAGTTTGATTATTACCAAGGGGAGCGCTGGCTTCCAGGTAACGCCGTTACATCGATAAGTGCAGGACCCCAAAATTCTGTATTGGTATTAACGAAAGCGGGCTTGGGTCAAATTTGTTTTAAGCCAATGACCTTGCATGAAAAGGCCATGTATTATGAGGCTCAAGTGCGTGACCGACATATTCGAAATGGCTTTAATGCACATTTGGATCATATGGATCATGGGAATATTACGACTGGATATTTATCGGATTCTGATAATGACGGTCTATGGACTTCAATGTATTTAGGAGGGGAGATATTCAGGTATGCAGTGACCAAAGAAGCAGATGCCTTAGCAAATGTACGCGAGGCTTTTGAGTCGATGGAAAGGTTATACACGGTTAATCCGGTACCGGGATTTCCTGCACGTTCCTTTGAGAGGCGTGGTTTTATCTCACAGCTTTCAGACCCTGAACGCTGGCAACATTCTCCGGAGCCCGAGTGGGACTGGAAATCTACCACCTCATCGGATGAAGTGATTGGGCATATTTTTGCCTTTGGCGCTTTGGCAGAATTAGTGGATGTCCCTGATTTACAAAAACGTTCCATCGTTTTGATTGACACGTTGATGTCACATATCATCAAAAATAATTGGTACTTAATTGACTACAATGGTAAGCCTACTTTGTGGGGGCGTTGGAATCCAGAGTATGTGAATGGCTTCCCGACAAACATTGGGGATCGCAAATTGAACTCATCGAATATTGTCGCGATGTTGCAGACGGCTTATCGGTTTACTAAAAAACCAATTTACAAACAGAAAGCTTTTGAACTTATGCAAAAGCATGGGTATTATGAGAATTTGATGCGTCCCATTGACCAAATCGGCCACGCACCGGATAGCGCGGATCCTCACGCAAAAAATCTGTCGGACGGCTGGAATCATTCGGATGATGAAATGTATTATGTTGGGTATTGGGGTTTATATCGCTACGCATTCAATGATACGTTGAGAGCTAGTTTTAAAAAATCTATCATTGATCATTGGGAAATAGAAAGGCCTGAAAAAGAAGGTGCTTGGAATATTTTTACGGCGTTAACAGGCACACAAAAATTTGATTTAGATGAGGCTGCTTGGTATTTGAGGGAACATCCCATGGACTTGGTGGACTGGGCTATTCAAAATAGCCATCGGGGAGATATTGAAAAATTAGCCCCTAATTTTAGGGATCAAAAAACGAAAGAGGTTTTACCTCCTGATGAGCGACCTGTTCAACGCCATAATGGAAATATGTTTAATATGGACCGTAACGGGGGCAATGGAAATTCGGAGCACAGCGCTGGAGATATTTGGTTGTTGCCTTATTGGATGGGAAGATATTTAAAGGTAATTAGTCCACCGGTATCAGGAAAATAATTATTTAATTGAAAGATGATCAGTATTTGGGTATTCATTAGTGTAGCCATTGTTTTATTGGTGCTGTTCATTTCAGTATTTAAGCTACAGCCATTTATATCCTTTTTACTGGTTTCCCTAGGCTTAGGTTTAGCGAGTGGTTTGACTACGGGGGATACAATTGTAGCGATCCAAAAGGGAATTGGGGGCACTTTAGGTTCGATTATACCCATTATTATTTTGGGGGCGATGATTGGTAAAATGGTCGCTAAAAGTCAGGCGACTACGGTCATTGCCGACTGGCTAGTGGAAGTCTTAGGGCATAAAAACTTGCCATTTGCCTTTATGATCATTGGCTTTATTGTGGGCCTTCCTCTTTTTTATTCGGTGGCTTTTTTGCTGATGGCCCCTTTGGTTTTATCCACGGCACAGCGACATAATTTACCGGTGGTTTACTTGGGCATTCCGATGCTCGCTTCTTTGTCTATCACACAAGGATTTTTACCTCCGCATCCAGCTCCTTATTATTTGGTTACACATTTGCCAGGTGCTGATATGGGCATTACCTTGGGATTAGGAATCATGATTTCAATTCCTGCGATGCTCGCTTCTGGTTGGCTTTTTGGAAAGACTCTTAGAAATATTCCTGCTTCACCCATGTCTTTTGTGGAACCTCCCACGGCTGCAAAGGCGCCTAGTTTAGGCGCCAGCTTGTTTGTTTTATTATTGCCCGTAGGTTTAATTGCCATGCAATCTTTTGCCAAAAACCTTCATAATCCATTCCTCGAGTTTGTCGGCGAGCCGATCGTTGCACTATTAATTTCATTGGGCGCTGCTATTTACTTATTGGGATTTAATCGGGGTATTTCTTGGTCGGAATTACAAGGGTGGTTATTGGAATCCATCAAAGATATTTCTCCCTTGATGTTGACTTTTGGAGGTGCGGGTGCATTTAAAGAAATATTGCAGGCGATGAAAGTGGGGGATGAGATTTTGCAATTAACCCAACAAAGTACCCTGGATCCTTTAATTATTGCTTGGATGATTGCGGGGGTTTTGAGGATTGTTACGGGCTCGTCGACCGTTGCGGGCATAACGACTGCCGGATTAATTTTGCCTATTTTAAGTGCAAGCGGGACGAATCCAAATTTAATGGCGCTGAGCATCGGTGCCGGATCTATGGTCCTTTCTCATGTAAACGATGCAGGATTTTGGCTTTATAAAGAATACTTTGGGGTGACTATCAAAGACTCATTGAGATCTTGGACTATTATGGAAACAATTTTGGCGGTCGTGGGATTATTGGGAGTGCTCGTTTTACAAAATTATCTATAGGATTACGCTAATTCTGACAGCTTTTGTCAAATTTTTCTTTTCTTGCAAGCTTAAACTAAAACCTATTGTTATGAAAAAGTATACTATTTTATTTTTGATGGTATCTGTTGGGGCCATCGCGCAAATTGGCGTAGGCGCTAAAAAACCCAAAAATGCTGATATGATGTTTGATGGATCACGGTCCATGTTAGATGAAAAATGGACCTATTGGGAAGGGCCTCGTTTTGCAGCCCAAATGCCTATTAAATGGGAAATTGTTTCAGATCCTGTGGATAAAGGAACTACGGTTTCGACCAATGATCCTGCTGGAGCTGGCGGGAAATATGGTTCAGCGGATATTGTTACCAAAAGAAAATTCCGTGATTTCAGGTTACACATTGAATTCTTTATCCCTTCTAAAGGGGGAAATTCAGGAGTGTATTTACAAAATAGATATGAAATTCAAGTCTTAGACGGCGACACTACGAAGCATGGAATGGGTGCGGTGATTAATGAAACGCCATCTCCTTATTATGCCTATAATGGGATTGGGAAATGGAATGCGTATGATATTCAGTTCCGCGCGGCCCGATTTAAAGATGGGGTATTAACAGAAAAGCCGATGGTTACGATGTATTTTAATGGAAAGAAAGTGCATAAAAATCAGGTCATTAACCAAGTATGGGGTGGTCCAAACTCGGGAATTGACGGTGGAAATAATGGGGGAAAAGGGATCACGGATTCTCCTCAAGGGCTGAAATTGCAAGCCGAAGGTCACGATGTGCGTTATCGGAATATTTGGATGAAAGATATGGATTTTGTTCAGGCGGTAACGGATTTTTAAAAACCATTTTTCGGCATTTTTGTTTAGGTTAAAAAATATATTTTATGATTCAAGTTTCAGGCTACGGCGCCTTAAATGCCACGTCGTCAATCGCTCCCATCGAATTTGAACGTAGGGAATTAGGGGAGAAAGATATTCTAATTGACATTTTATATTGTGGCGTTTGCCATTCTGATATTCACATGGCACGTTCTGAGTGGGGACCTTCGGTGTATCCCATTGTTCCGGGCCATGAGATTGTAGGCAAAATTAGCCAAATTGGTTCTGGGGTAACCCAATTTAAAGTCGGCGAAATGGCGGGAGTAGGCGTTTTTATCGATTCTTGTCGGGAATGTCCTTCATGCAAAAAAGGCCAAGAGCAGTATTGTGATGAAGGGTTTACGCCTACTTACAATGGATATTATCGGGATGGAGTAACGCCTACTTTCGGAGGTTATTCGACTCAATATGTGGTGGATGAAGCATTTACGTTGCATATCCCTTTTACAAAAGAACTAGAACGTGTGGCGCCTTTGTTATGTGCGGGAATCACCACGTATTCTCCTTTAAAATACGCAGGCGTAGGAAAAGGACATAAGGTAGCGGTTTTAGGCCTGGGTGGTTTGGGCCATATGGGGGTTAAGTTTGCTGTGTCGATGGGTGCGGAAGTGACGATGTTAAGCACTTCGCCTTCTAAAGAAAATGATGCCAAAATGTTAGGGGCTCATCATTTTGCTTTGTCGGCCGACAAGGATCAAATGAAGGCCTTGCGTGGCCAATTTGATTTTATATTGAACACGGTAGCGGCTAAATATGACTTAAATAAATTTTTAGATTTATTGACCGTCGAAGGTAAAATGCTTTTGGTGGGAATTCCTCCGGAAGACAATGAATTAGGGAGTGCCAAATTAATTTCGAAGCGTAGAAGCATCATAGGTTCTAACGTCGGCGGCATTGCGGAAACGCAGGAAATGTTGGACTACTGCGCGGAACATAATATTTTATCAGACGTGGAAATGATTCAAATGAAGGATATAAATGAAGCCTATACCCGTATCTCAAATTCCGATGTGAAGTATCGTTTTGTCATTGATATGGCTTCGATGTAGCTAATAGTTTTTTAATCGGTTATAAATGCCTCTAGAAATTCATTTTCCTAGGGGCATTTTTTTTCAATCGGGTTTAACTCATCTTTTTAGGTAGACAAAATGCTTAATTTGGTCTATTTGATAAAGTTCGTAGTAGCTGACTTCTTATGTTTGCAAAATAAACCCCAATACATTTATGCCAGCATTGAACATAGGGTTAGCATCATTAATTTCGGCTATTCCCCAAGCATCCGCCTCAAGCCATTCCGGGATTTTATCTGCCCATTTTGATTATATTTTAGGGACTTCTCTGGATCTAAAAATCATTGCAAATACGTTTGAAATTGCTGAAAAAGCTGAAAAGGTAGTTTTGGATGAGATTAAAAGACTTAGTCATATCTTGGGTTCTTTTGATTCGTCGACTGAATTTAGTCAGTGGCAAAAAACAATGAATGAAGCCGTTCCGGTTTCAGATGAATTGCATTCCGTTCTACAATCTTTTGATGTTTGGAATGAAAAAACGAGCGGGGTTATCCAATCTGCAGCAGAAGAAGTGAACCAATTATGGAATTTTGCGGCCATGGAAAATAAGCTTCCCTCGAATGATCGTTTAGATGAAGTGGCTGCGAAAGCAAATCAAGCACATTGGGAATTAGGGGAAGGGACAGCGACTCATGTGACAGATGCGGCCTTGCGATTGCATACATTTGCGAAGTCGTACATTATGGAGCAAGCGAGTGAGAAGGCTATGAAAGAAGATGGAGTGGAAGGTTTGGTGATTAATATAGGAGGAGATTTAATTGTCAAAGGAAATTATACAGAAAAAATTGCGTTGACTGATCCTAGAAATAGTTCAGAGAATGCAGAGCCATTAGCCATTGTCGCCTTAAATAACAAGGCTGTGGCAACTAGTGGGGATTATAGAAGAGGCGTGGAAATTAATGGAAAGAAATATTCGCATGTAGTGGATCCACGAACTGCGCTTCCAGCGGAGGAAATTATCAGCGCTACCGTAGTGCATTCAGATGCTGTGACCGCAGGAGCTTTGGCGACTGCGTTAAATGTTTTGTCTATTGCTGAGTCTAAAGCTTTGGCATCATCGATCCCAGGTATTGAATTTTTATTGATGAATCGTGAGGGTCAGATAACCACGAGTGATAATTGGCACAATCAAATTATATCGACTGAAAATCTAGCGGCCAAATCTTCAATTTCAATGGTTCATTTGAAAGAAAAAGTTTGGAATGCTAACCAAGAGCTAGTGATAAATTTTGAATTGGCCAGATTTGAAGGAAGATTCAGGCGTCCATTTGTGGCTGTTTGGATTGAAGATGAAGCCCATAAACCGATTCGTAGAATTGCACTTTGGTATAACAAACCTCGTTGGCTTCCAGATTTAAGATCTTGGTATGCAGCACAAAGGGCGAGTGAAATAGATGTATCCTCGATTACAGGCGCAACCCGTCCAGCTGGAAATTACTCATTGGTTTGGGATGGAAAGAATGATGCAGGCCAATATGTAAATCAGGGGAAATACACCGTTTTTGTGGAGGCGGCTCGTGAACATGGAACGTACCAATTAATTAAGCAAGAGATGAATTTTGATGGTAAACCGAAAGACCAAGTTCTTCCGGGTAACGAGGAAATTACTTCAGCATCATTAGCGTATAGAAATAAATAAATGGGAAAAACTATGGGCACTTCAAAAACCAGTTGGAAGACGCCAGTCGCTACGTGGACTCGTTGGCTCCATATTTACTTGTCCATGTTTAGCTTTATCATTGTCCTTTTCTTTGCGGTCACGGGATTGACATTGAATCATGTGGATTGGTTTCCGGAAAAAACATCGGTCAAAGAAATAGATGCCAAATTAAATCCTGCCTGGGTGAATCAATCCGACACTGCAAAAATTCCTAAATTGACTATAGTCGAATATTTTAGGGCGACACATGGAGTGAAAGGATTGTTGAATGATTTTAGAATTGATGACCGAGAATGCTCTATATCGTTTCAAGGGCCAGGTTATACTTCAGATATATTTATTAGCCGTGAAGATGGTGCCTACCATTTAACGGAAACAAATATGGGAATTGTAGCTGTCATGAATGACCTACATAAAGGCAGGGACACCGGCAAAGGATGGTCTTGGATTATCGATTTCTCCGCCATTTTCATGACTTTAATTTCAATAACGGGTTTAATCCTAATGCTATTTTTAAAAAAACGGCGCAGCAATGGATTGCTTGTTGCCATGATTGGCATCATTGCTGTTGGAATTATTTATTGGCTTTGGTGATTTTTCTGCCAAAGCCAATAAATATTAGTTAAGATTTAGGTCGGGGCTTCATTTTTAAGCTATCCGCTGGATATGTTGCTTTCAACATTGCCATTTGTGATTTTGCCCATTTGATCAAAACCTCTCTTTGTTGGTCTGTTAAATTAGCATCCCCATGCAATCCTAAATAGGTATAAGAAGGCATTGGCATTTCTTTTTCCTCTACTTGTTCAATGACCTCTTCTAATTTATGATTTTGAACCGCGATTGGTTTTTGCAAAAAGGTAGAGAAATTCAAATGTTTTTTCCCGTCATTGATGTGGTGATTTAACCAAAACCCTACAGGTTCGATCTTGCTATACCATGGGTACGTAGATTTATTGGTGTGGCAATCATTACACGCATTTTTTAAGATAACTTGTACGTCGGCAGGGATTTCGTATTTCTTTGAAATATCAAATAGTTGATCATCCGAAAGATTTTTCTCTTGGGGAATAAATTGAATTACGATCAAGAGGCCAATGAGGCCTAGGGCGATTTTTTTTATCATTTTTTTGATGTTAACAAGATTTGTAAGTTTGTAATTTACAATTAATCTTAAAAATGTCGTAGATTAAATGTTAAAATCGCCAAATTTTAAGATGATTTTTCTCATGAAATATATAATCTGTTTTCTATTTATGGCTTTTTCTTGCACAAACACTCCTTCAATCAAAGGCACTTTTGGTTTTGATCTTGAATTTCTTCAAAAAAGTGAGCCAGGAATTCTAGTATTAGAGGATTCTAGCGGTGACTCTAAAATCATTATTTCCCCTAATTTACAAGGTCGTGTGATGACCAGTACGGCCGAAGGTGATCATGGAACTTCTTTTGGTTGGCTTAATTATGATTTATTGGCTACCCGGAAGACGACCCAACATATGACTGCATTCGGAGGAGAAGAACGGTTTTGGTTGGGCCCGGAGGGGGGCCAATTTTCCATCTATTTTAAGAAGGGAAATGACTTTTCATTTGAAAATTGGCAAGTACCTAAGGAAATTGATTCAGAGGCATTCCAACTCGTTTCCGCGACTAAATCGGAGGCAAAATTGACCAAGGATATGCATTTTGAAAATTACATAGGGACAGCTTTGGACCTGCGTGTGGATCGAGATATTCGATTATTGAGCAAGGAGAAAATTAATGAATTGCTCGGCATTAATCTGTCCAATGAGGTTAAGATGGTTGGGTTTGAAACAGCTAATTCCATGACCAATACAGGAAAAAATCCATGGAATAAAACCAATGGAATGCTATCCATTTGGATTTTAAGTATGTTAAATGCGTCTGAAAAAACGATGGTTGTTGCGCCATTTAAGCAAGATGCGACAGGCCCTGTTTATACGGATGATTATTTTGGAAAGGTCCCGGCTGATCGATTAAGGCACGAAAATGGAGTTATATTTTTTAAGGCCGATGCCAAATATCGAAGTAAAATAGGTATTTCCCCGTCTCGGGCTTTGCCATTTATTGGAAGTTATGATGCGGAAAAACAGGTGTTGACGGTGGCCCAATTTGATTTGCCAGGGGGGAATTCTCAGTATGTCAATGGGAAGTGGGAGCTTCAAAAAGATCCTTTAAGTGGCGATGCGGTAAATGCATACAATGATGGCGTTAACAATGGGAACCAATTAGGAAAATTTTATGAGATTGAGAGTTCTTCTCCGGCGGCGGAATTGGATCCTGGGAAAACGATAACCCATCATCATAGAACGATTCATTTTATGGGCTCAAAACAAGACTTAAATCAAATCAGTTTGAAAGTTTTTGGCATTACCGTGGACCAGATTAAATAGGTCTATAAACTGTGAATCTTTTTAGCAAAAGCTAGTGCATTTGGGCCATCCCCATGAATGCAAATAGTGTCTGATATTAAAGCTATTTTATGGCCAAGGTTAGTTTTTACATAGCCATTTTGAATATCTAGGACTTGTTGGACTAATGAGTCTACGTCTTCATGAACAGCCCCGATTTGGCTTCTCGGCATTAAACTGCCATCCGCAATATAGGCTCGATCTGCAAAAGTTTCATTGGCTACCCTTAATCCCATTTTTAATGCTTGTGTGATGGAATGACTTTGGCTTAGACCAAATAAAATGAGGTTCGGATCCAGGTCAAACACTGCTTTTGCAATGGCATGAGCAACGGTTTCATTTTTGGCAGATTCATTGTATAAGGCACCATGGGGTTTTACGTGGTTTAGTTTAGCCCCTGATTCGGCTGCCATTTTCTGTAAAATGTGTATTTGTTTTTGGACCAGTTGGTATATTTCGGTTGGACTTAATGGGATAACGGTTCGGCCAAAATTTTCACGATCCAAGTAGGACGGGTGGGCACCTATTTTTACTTGGTGTGAGAGGCAATGTGCGATCGTTTTTCGCATGGTTAAAGAATCTCCTGCATGGAAACCACAAGCGATATTTGCCTCGTCGATAAAAGGAATGATTGCGGCATCGTCGGGCATTCCTTCTCCTAAATCACAATTGATTGGAATTTTTCTGAAAGAATTCATCTAGTTTTAATTGGCTTATATTTTGAATTTGTCTTATGTGTTTTTGTTGGGCTGCCCATTCTTTCTCAGCAGTTTCTTGGTCTGTGAGATGAAATACGACTTCTTCCCCAGGACTTTTTTGCGCTAGTTTTGGGAGGTCGGCCGAAATGACGTGCGCGATTCTTGGGTATCCGCCGGTCGTTTGATGGTCGGCCATTAGTACAATCGTTTGTCCGTTGGGAAGCAATTGGATCGTTCCAAAATTAACGGCAGAGGAAATAATTTCTTCCTTGGTTCTTGTTTTGAAAGGTTCATGCTCTAATCGGTAGCCCATTCGATCAGCATGGTGGGATAATTTAAAAGGCTTGCAACAAAATTTTCTTTGAGATTCTTCATTTAATCGCTCCCATTCTCGACCTTGAATGACATGAATTTCGGGGGAATATTTTTGCCAATCGACATCTGCTGACCATGGAAAAATGTGCAAGGAAGAGGAATTCAGTTTGGGCATCTTTTTAAATGCTATTTCACTGTTTTTTATGAGACGCCCTTGGCCTATCAACCCTCCTTGGATGGCTAAATAAACTATTCTGCCAGATTTAGGGGCGATAAATTGTAATTTGCCATTCGTTGGAATCAGAATGGGCCGGTTTAAGGGCAGGTATTTTTCATTTAGTTTAGCTGAAAAATGGGCGCCTACTAAAGCAATGATGCATGATTTATTAAAGGTGATTTCGCATGCAGGAAAATGAATTTCTAAGAGGTCTTCATTTAATTTATTGCCTACGAGGGCATTTGCAATCGATGCGGAAAATTGGTCCATAACACCTCCTGGCCGAATACCTTTTGATTGCAGCCCTCTCATTCCAAAATGTTGGATCGTATCTAAAATTCCTACTTTATGGATAATTAGGCTCATAATTGGTTTTGAGGGATAAATTTTACTCGGTCGCCTGCTTGAAGAATGGGTATTCCATTCGTTAAAAGAGGATAATCGGTATGTCCAATGATGTTCCATCCCCCTGGGGAAAAGGATGGATAAATACCTGTTTGGAGACCTGCGATTCCAATGCTACCAGGGATCATAGGTTGTGGGGAAGATTTTCTAGGCATGGTTAACTTAGCATCGAGTTCTCCCAAATAAGCAAATCCTGGGATGAAGCCTAACATATAGACCCGATAGGTAGGTTCCGCGTGTAAACGAATAATTTCATGTAAGTCAATCCCTTTTTCTTGGCTTACCCGCAACAAATCTGACCCGTTTTTACCCCCATAAACTACAGGGATTTCATGTAGTTTGGATGAATTAGCTTGTAATTTGATGGGTTCATCTAAACGCGATTTCACTTGATCTATCAGCGAATGTAACCCCATTTTTTGTTTGGTCACATAGTTTAGATCATAGCAGACTGTCAATGAATGATAGGATGGAATTAAGTCTAAGACTCCGTTTAGTGGATTTTCTTGAAATTGATTGAAGCGTGCAATGACGAGGTCATTGGTCTCTGGATTAATGTGTTTCCCGAATTCAATCGTGATCGCCGAATCGCCCAATGGATAAATGTCATAGCCTTTAAGGTTTTCCGAAATCATATTAAATCAAGTTTAGCCTTGTAAATTAGATGATAAAAGTTCTAAATTTTATTAAATTAGCTAAAACAATTTGAAATGAATATCAGGATTTGGGCAAAAGCTAAATGAATATATGACTAGATTTAAAATAAAGGTTTTGTTGATGCTCATATTTTGCGGATTTAATCTGTTTGCCCAGACAAAAAAAATCCCTGTTTGCCATGTTCCTGTCCCTTCAAAAAAGGGATTTATAATGGCCAAAAATGTCACTAACTCCAAAAGCATTAAGGAAGTAAATGTGCAGGGAATGGTTCGAATTCCAGCAGGTACTTTTGGTATGGGTTCGCATACTAAAGAGGGAAGAACGGATGAATATCCCGTTCACATGGTTAAGTTGGCCAGTTTTTGGATGGATCAAACAGAGGTTACCAATGCTCAATTTCAGGAGTTTGTTCAGGCGACGGGTTATGTGACCACGGCTGAGCGACCTATTGATTGGGATGAAATGAAAAAACAGGTACCTGTTGGCACCCCGAAACCCCCAGATTCTTTATTGGCCGCTAGTTCATTAGTTTTTATGCCAACCCTGGGTCCAGTAAACTTGAGTGATTATAGTCAATGGTGGCAATTTAAGCGTGGGGCCGATTGGCGTCACCCATCGGGTCCACTTTCTACCATCATAGGAAAGGAAAATCATCCTGTGGTTCAAGTCTCTTGGGATGATGCTCAGGCGTATGCAAAATGGGCCGGGAAACGTTTGCCTACGGAGGCGGAATGGGAATGGGCTGCTCGAGGAGGATTAAAAAATATGGAATATCCTTGGGGAGCTGAATCTGTGGACAAGGGAAAAATCAAGGCAAATACATGGCAGGGAAAATTTCCTTATCAAGATGATGCGAAAGATGGCTATAAATTTACCACGGCTCCAGTAAAAAGTTTTCAAGCGAATGGCTATGGTTTGTCGGATATGGGAGGCAATGTTTGGGAGTGGTGTTTTGATAATTACAGGCCTGATTATTATAAAGTCTTAAAACCTAAGTTGGCGATTTCGCCTCGGGGTCCCAAGGATAGTTTTGATCCTGATGAGCCAGGAATTCCCAAAAAAGTCATGCGTGGAGGGTCATTTTTGTGTAATGATTCATATTGTGCTAGTTACCGAGTGGCGGCTAGAATGAAATCAAGTCCGGATTCTGGATTGGAGCATACTGGATTTCGTTGTGTGAAGGATTTATAATTTTATGTGAAAAAGGCCTTACCCCAGAACTCAGTGGGCCTTAATTTTTAGACATTGCTGCAAAGCATTTTAAATGATATTTTTATGTTGGAACAAATGATTGCTTATTTTGATACGATTCCTAGCTCACATAGAGCGCTTATTTTAGCCGGAGGAATTACCTTTTTTTGGATCATCGAGGGAGTGATCCCCATGGTTAAAAATGAGTATGGGAAGTGGAAGCATGCTAAGTTAAATTTGGTTTTTACGTTAACGACCGTCATCATAAATTTCATTTTTGCCACTATTATTGTGCAAGCAAGTGATTGGACCGTATTAAATCATTTTGGTCTATTACAGATTTACGCTTTACCCACATGGCTTTTCTTTTTATTAGGCATGTTGTTATTGGATTTAGTGGGGGCTTATTTTATTCACTGGATTGAGCATAAGGTAAAAGTTCTTTGGAAATTTCATATGGTGCATCATGCAGATACGCACGTAGATACGACGACGGCTAATCGTCATCATCCTGGAGAGAGTGTATTTCGGGCGATTTTTACGCTGATTGGGGTATTTATTTGTGGTGCCCCCATGTGGTTAGTGATGGTGTATCAAAGCTTGAGTGCCTTATTATCTCAGTTTAATCATGCCAATATCGCTTTGCCGGCAGCAGTGGATAAATTCATTTCCTATGTCATTGTTTCCCCCAATATGCATAAGATTCATCATCATGACGTGAGGCCTCAAACCGATTCCAATTATGGCAATATCTTTTCAATTTGGGATCATATTTTTGGTACTTTTCAAGTCATGGAATTATCTGAAATCCGTTATGGCCTTGATGTTTTAGATGGAGAGCAGGATAAAAACATGTTGTACCAATTGGGTTTGCCGTTTAATAAAGATATTAAAACCGATTATTAATTAGGTACTAATGGAAAAAAGAGTCTTTTTGAAAAACATGGCATTGCTTTCGGGCTTCGCAGGTCTTAAAAGTCATGTTAGTACGATGGAAGAATTGATGAAGTATGCTCAAGATAAAAATTCGGAGGATTTAGCTATTGACGAGGCCTATTGGGCCAAATACCGCAAGTTATATCGATTGAAATCGGAATACATTAATTTGGAAAGTGGCTACTATAATATTCTTCCAGAAGAGATTTTAGAGCAATATATCCAGCATATTCGGGAGGTAAATTTACAGGGGGCTTATTATATGCGAACGGTTCAAATGGTCAATCGGGAAAAAGCAACTAGTCTTGTCGCGGATTTAATGGGCTGTTCAGTGAAAGAGTTGACGTTAACTCGCAATACTACAGAATCTTTGGATATGATTATTGGCGGATATCCTTGGAAATCAGGGGATGAAGCGGTGATGGCCCAGCAAGATTACCCTGCCATGTTGGACATGTTTAAAATGGTCGCCAAGCGCTATGGTGTAAAAAATAACGTAGTTTCTTTGCCCTTAGATCCTGCTTCAGATGACGAAATCGTGGCTTTATATGCTAATGCGATTACACCCAAAACCAAGTTGTTGTTAATTTCTCATGTGGTTAATATCTCAGGCCAAGTAATGCCCGTTAAAAAAATCTGCCAAATGGCGCATGAAAAGGGAGTGGAGGTGATGGTGGATGGAGCACACGCGGTGGCCCAACTTATCTACACGCTACCTGAGTTGGGTTGTGATTATTACGGGGCTAGTTTACATAAATGGTTGGCAGTTCCTTTGGGTGTCGGCATGTTATATGTTAAAAAAGAAAAGATAGCTAAGATTTGGCCATTGATTGCAGAGGCGGAATTTCCTCATGAGGAGTTTGATATAAAGCGTTTAAGTCATTTAGGGACACATCCTGTGCATGCACATTTAGCTATTTCAAGTTCGATTGAATTTTATAAAAAAATGGGTCCCGAAAATAAATTGGCCCGATTGCGTTATTTGCAAAATTATTGGACTTCTCGCGTTCGCAATCTTTCAGGGGTTTTAATGAATACCCCTAAGGATCCTGCTCGAAATTGTGCCATTGCCAATGTAGGCATCAAAGGAATTCTGGCGCCGGATTTAGCTAAGAAGCTTTTGAATCAATACGGTATCTATACGGTGGCGATCGACAATTCAAATGTGCACGGCTGTAGAATTACCGTCAATGTTTTTACCTCCACCGCCGAGTTAGATGTGTTGGTTAAGGCGATTAAAGAAATGGCTGCGGCTTGATAATTAGCCCCAATTGAGGTTTAATCAAATATTTTTCCTAGTTTTGTGGTTGAATATTTATTAGTTAAAAAATATATTTTAAATTCTTGAGAAGGGCTCAGTATCGAATCTTACGTTTATTTAAAGGAGATTTATAAATGAAAAAAGTAGCGATTATAGGTGCGGGGCCTGCAGGTTTAACGGCGGCATATTTATTAGGGAAGGCCAATGTAGCTGTAACTGTTTTTGAAAAGGACCCAACATACGTGGGTGGAATTTCTAGAACGGAGTCTTATAAAGGATTTCATTTTGATATCGGAGGTCACCGATTTTTTTCTAAATCTCAAGAAGTTGAAGATTTTTGGACGGAGATTTTGGGAGATGAGATGTTAGAACGACCTCGTAGTTCACGTATTTATTACAATAACAATTTCTTTTCGTATCCATTAGTTGCGATGGAGGCACTTTTGAAATTGGGGATCTTCCAAAGTATTTTGTGCGTACTTAGCTATTTACAATCCAAGGTTTTTCCGATTAAAAATCCAAAGAATTTTGAAGAGTGGGTGACTAACCAATTTGGGAAACGCTTATTTAATATCTTTTTTAAGACCTACACAGAGAAAGTTTGGGGGATTCCTTGCAATGAAATTTCGGCAGATTGGGCGGCCCAACGAATCAAAGGCTTATCCTTAAGTTCAGCCATTTGGAATGCCTTATTCCCAAATAAAAATAAAAAGAAGGGGGATGGAGTTATTAAAACGTTAATAGATTCGTTCCGATATCCTAAAAGTGGCCCCGGTTTAATGTGGGAAACATGCGTTGAAAAAAGTAAGGCATTAGG
>CAIZMB010000112.1 GCA_903933935.1 uncultured Cytophagaceae bacterium | reverse complement strand
GAAACCACTCAGGGCGAGTGGTTTCTTTTATTTTACGGGAGTGGTAGCAGGAGTGGTAGCAAGCTAAGCTATTTATTGAATTCTAACGACCTCTGATTTATAATGAGAATTACATTTCGCATTAATTAATCTTATTAGATTTACTATGTTTTGTTCAAAGACCGATTTGAATTTTATGAGAGTGAATTTAAACGGAATTAATTAGGTAGATCAATCCTTTTTTTTAACTAGTTAGAAGGAATTCAGGTCCTGGGTCATCTAAGTGAATAATAAGCAATTCTGCTTTATTCATTTATTTAATCATCCTCCTATGTGGCGTTTCCTTTTCCTTTTTATGTTGATTTCATTCAAATCAATAACTCAAAACAATACCCAAACCATTCGTGGTGTCATTACAGACAAACTTTCTCAAACACCTATTCCTGGGGCAAATATTCAAATTGTATCCTTGCAAAAAGGAGTTTCATCCGATAGTTTGGGGCATTTTAGTTTTAAAAATATTCCACCTAATCGATACGAAATAAAAGTATCTAGTTTGGGCTATAAGAATATCACGCTACCTAATGTGATAGTGATCTCTGGGAAAGAGGTCATATTAGAGATTCAATTAGAAGAGTTATTTAACCAACTCAGCGAAGTGGTAGTCAGAGCAAGTAACAAAGGCGGAACGATAAATAAATTAGCGAGTGTTAGCGCTCGAACGTTTTCGATGGAAGAGGTTAATCGTTATGCGGGAGGTCGTTCAGATCCAGCACGTTTAGCCGCAAATTTTGCTGGCGTTTCTGCGCCGGACGACAGCCGAAATGATATCGTTATACGGGGCAATTCTCCGGTGGGTGTTTTGTGGCGAATCGATGGAATGAATGTGACTAACCCGAACCATTTTGCCTCCGTGGGTACGACGGGTGGAGCCGTAAGTGCATTAAATACGAATCTCTTAAAAAATTCTGATTTCTTTACCTCTGCTTTTCCCGCAGAATATGGGAATGCGACGGCCGGTGTTTTTGATTTAGGCTTTCGTTCTGGGAATAATAAAAAGCGAGAGACCACTTTACAAATGGGCGTTATAACCGGTTTAGAAGCGACGACAGAAGGGCCATTTTCAAAGAAAAGTGACGCATCTTATGTGGTGGGATATCGCTATTCATTAGCAGGAGTCGCTCAAAAAATGGGCGTTGACATCGGTACCACCGCCTTGCCGTCGTACCAAGACTTGTCTTTTAAATTGGCGAGCGGCAATAGTAAATATGGCAAATTCTCCTTGTTTGGGATTTTGGCAAACAGTACGATTGAAATTAGTGGAGGAAGTTCTAGTAGCTTATATGGGAACGGAAATCAGGTCGACTTTGCGAGTAAAATAGGAATCACAGGCTTGAATCACTTTAAGCAATTGACATCAAAGTCATACATCACCTCGACCTTGGGCGTAAGCTACTCTAGTAATGACCAAACGTCCTATGATTTTGACCGAAACGACAACCTCGACTTTATTAAAGAGGTAAATAATGTAGCTCGAACGAGCTATAATTTTAGTTCCACTTACCATTCCAAACTAAATGCACGGACCTTTATCAAGGTGGGAATTCGAAACGAAGTGATTGATCTGTATTTGAATTATAAAACTAAAAATAGGGCTAGAGACACCTATATGCAGCTTTGGGATTATAATAGTAGCACGAACCTTGCCCAAGCATTTGCTCACGTTAAATACGATGTTAGCGAAAGATTGACGATGAATGCGGGTTTGAATACCCAATTATTTTCGTTGAATAATTCTACTTCTGTGGAGCCACGTTTGGGCTTGATTTATGCAACTTCGGATAATAGTAGTTTGAATTTTGGCTACGGATTGAATGCCCAACTGCAGCCGATCAATGTCTATTTTTTAGCTAGCATAAACCCGAGCGGAAGCAAGAGTTACACAAATCAAAGTTTGGACTTTACGAAAAGTCACCACTTGGTTTTAGGTTATAATGTTCAACCATGGAAGGACTGGAGAATTAAGACGGAGGCGTATTACCAGTCCATTTATAATGTTCCGGTTACGTCATATTCTAGCAGTTATTCAATGTTGAATACGGGTGCGACATTTAAAACAGATTTACAGGATAGTTTGGTTAATGAAGGAACGGGCAAGAATTATGGCCTTGAATTAACGGTGGAGAAGTTTTTCAGCGACGGGTATTATGGCCTATTTACGACCTCTTTGTATGATTCAAAATATGTCGCCAGTGATGGCATTGAACGAAATACAGCCTTTAATGGCAAGTATATTTTTAATGTATTAGGGGGAAAAGAATGGACGGTAGGTCGCGCTGGTCGAAATAAAATTTCGATTGATTTAAAGTATACGAATGCAGGAGGGCGGGCTTATACTCCGATTGACCTTTTGACGTCTAAAGTAACCGGTCGCGAACAACTATCTTCTGAGGAGTATTCGAGTTTCTATGAAAATTATTACCGGGTAGATTTCAAGGTAGGATATACCTTAAATAGTGCAAATAAAAACCGTTCGCATACGGTATCATTGGATTTGCAAAATGTGACGAATCACAAGAATATTTTTTCGCAGAATTATGACAATAAAAGCCAAAGCATCAACACGAAATACCAATTAGGCTTCTTCCCTAATGTGGTGTATAAATGGCAGTTTTAACGACCCGGTCTAGGACCCATAAATCCAAAGTTTGAACTCGTTAAAATCTTTTCCACTAAGCGATCAAAGGCCTTAATTTGAGGGCCTTTGCAAAGTCCGCGGATATCGCGAAAGTGGGCATAATTCAAAGAATCTAATTTTCTGTAAGTCGCTGTCAATTGTTCGAGGGCTTGCGGATTTTTATTTTCAAATTGGTAATAAGATTTTTTTGCTGCAGCAATTTCTCCTCTAATTGTGGTCGATTGGTCTTGGTGATTTTTGACGAATTCTGCATAAATAGCTCGTTGCTGTTCGTCGAATTGCAGTTCATCTGCAATAACCTCTTTTAATTGCGGACCGCCTGGATTATATCGATGCCGAAATTCGTTGAAAACAAAAAATCCTATAGCCAAAACATTAATGAACATCCCAATTCCAAATACCCAAGTCCACACTTTTTTGCGTTGATTTACCATGGTTTTAATAGGTTAAATTGTTTACGGCGTAGGTTTTAGCTACGGATTCCAATTGAATTTGGGTGATACTCTGTTCCGAATATTTTCCGGCATAAAACAGTATCCCAGAGAAAAATAGAGCTACGAAACTCGCTGCCGCCATCCAGCGCATCGACTCGTTTAGCTCTTTTTCCTGGATTGTATCAAACAAATGATCTAACACCTCTGTTTGATTTTTCCATTGTAGGCCTTGTATAACCTTTAATTGTTTATCTAGTTGGTCTTCTTTCATTTCAATTCTTTTTTAATGTTTTCTTTCGCTCGGCTCACGAGCGACTCAATAGCTTTAATACTTAAGTTCATCATTTCACTGGCCTCTGCATACGACATTTCATCTAATTTTATCAGCGTAAAGGCGACGCGTTGGTTCGGATTTAATCGGTCAATGGCGCGGTAAAGTGACAGCGCCTTTTCTTTATTTTCTAATTGAATATCTGGATGCAGTTCCAAGGACTCATAGCTGTTTGCTTCGTTCGGCATCCACCAGGGCAATAATTCCCGTAATTGGGTTCGTCGTTTTTCTTTTCGGAGCTTTTCCAAAGCCTTGTTTATCGAAATACGAATAATCCATGTACTCAGCGATGATTGGCCCTTAAAGGATTTGATCGACTCATACACTTGAATAAACGTCTCTTGACATACATCCTCAGCCTCTTCTCGGTTCCTCAAAATCTGCATGGCATGATGGAACACCCGGCTTTGATATTCCTTTACCAAAGCCCGGAAAGCCACCTCGCTACCCAAAATCAATTCTCTAATTTGCCTATCCATTCATCAATCATACCTTAGATGTTTCTGCAATCTAAATTCTTCGGTTGAAATAAAAATATTTTTTTCGAAGGAATTTGAAATATGGAGCGTCTAAGACAAAAAAGGAAAACCTATGTTAAGCAAATCCATTAAAATAATCACCAGCTGTTTACTGTTAACTGCCTGTTCACAATCTCAAGATATAAGTCCGTCTAACGATACAGATGTTACCTTAGAAGTAGATCCTACACTTTTTATCCCAGCAGGTTTAGTGGGAACTATTACTAAGGTGGAAAAAACACTTTCAAACGGTAGTACCACGATGTGCTATAAAATCACTACTTCTAAAACACCCACGGATCATGCAATGGGCCCTTGGTGTCCCACTAATGCAACGGATGATGCTAGCAAGGGCGGCCTTTGGTTTGAAAAGGGGAATATCTATGATGTGGATGGAGCGTTTGTGAAGAATTTAGCCACTTTTTATAACGATTCGAAATGGAATCTAATCAGAAGTGACGGAACCATTAAAGTGACCAATACCAAAGAAGCTTGCCAAGCGGCTGCACGCCCTGACGTAGATCCACAATACAATAATTATTGCGTGGAATGTCAGCCGACCTATTTCTCAAATATTAAATTAACCTACTACATTCCTGTTAAACCCATCAAAACTAACGGAACGACAAAAATAGGTGGTGGTGCCCCGGGCGGTATGATAGGGGTTGCGTTTAATGGAATTAACTTTGATCCACCCGCACCTACACAAGCTATTTTAGGCGCCTACACGCTAGCTCCGATGGATGACGCAGGCGGCCACGTCAATGGGGCAACGGGCTATCATTACCATGCTGCTACTGGAAAAAGTAAGAAAGTAGACCAATCGGATGGGCATGCAGCGATGATTGGTTATGCGATGGATGGTTTTGGGATGTACGAATTGTTAGATAAAACAAATAAAGAACCAACAGGTTTAGATGATTGCCGAGGACATTATGATACGACACGCGGCTACCACTATCACGTGGCCAAAGCGGGTAGTAACAGTTTCATCGGTTGTTTTCACGGTGCACAAGGAAGTGTTGAAATAACAACGAATTAATGCGTAGCCTACTGATTTTTTTGTTTTTTTTGCCCTTAGGTGTTTTTGGACATAGTCCACAAATCTCCACATTTGCACTTGTACGAGATACGAAAGGGCAGTGGACCGCGCACCTTAGTGCGTCGTTAGAGGCATTCGAAAGTGCGCTGGGGAACAAGAAATTTAGCTCCGCTGAAGCCTTTCAAAAAGGGTTAATTCAGCAAGTCAAAAGCATCATTAAAATTAAATCGGGGGTTCTACCATCTGTAAGGCTAACTGATGGCCAATGTCATTTAGGCCACCAAACGGATTTGAAATTTACATTAAGCGGTTTATCAGCTGATGAAGCTACTATTTTCGTGGAAAATGAATTCTTTAAAGAGCTGAACAACCACTTTATGGTATTTAAAGTCATTGATGGAGCCATAGAATCGAATCAATTCGTATTGCAATCTTCGAATCATTTTTCAGCTCAGGTAAACATTCAGCCTGGGGGAATAACAGTAGATTCCGAACAGTCGTTTAACTATTATTATCTCCTTTTTATGGCTCCTATTTTATTACTTCTCTTATTTAAATATCCTATGAAAAAATCGATCAGCGTAGTCGTGTTAGCCATGTTATTTTTTGCCTGTTCTACAGATGACTCTACTGTTACTCCAGCTGCCTCATCAGTCGAAGTTCCAGCCGTGTTTAAAAAAATCTATGGCGCATCTAGCGTGACGAGTGATGGGACAACTATTTCCATCAAAGTAAACGGGTTGCCGGATCATAAAAGCCCTTATTATGCAACGACCAATAGTCTTTATCAGTCGTATTCAGGAGTAACTTTTGGAGGTTTAGTTTTTGTTAAAAATCCCAATTCAATTATTGAGCAATCGGGAATCTTTAAAATTCCAATTAATCCCAAAATGGCAACAAATCATGCAGCAACACCATTAGGCCCCATCGGTATTGCCTTAAATGGCGTGCCGTTGTTCAATCAATATGCTGGCCCAAACAACCAAGAATTAAAGGGAGAAATGGCGGGATTTGATCAGTTTTATGGTCATCCACAAAACTCAGGGGTATACCACTACCACGTGGAACCGTTACATCTAACAACTCTTAAGTCTACTAAATCCGGCCTAATGGGATTCCTATTAGACGGATTCCCGGTATATGGACCGCAAGAAGAAACGGGTTCTGCGGTGACGAATGCAAATTTAGATGTGTACCATGGACATAGCCATGCCACAGTAGATTATCCGAATGGAATTTACCATTACCATTTCACGTCAGAAGCTCCTTATTTAAACGGCAATGGTTTTTATGGAACGCCGGGAACAGTTACGCAATGATGAGATACGCTTTACTTTTTCTTTTTATATGGAGCTGTTCTAAATCAGAGCCGAAAACCTTAGTTGAAAAAAAGTATTTCCCATCTGGGAAGATTAGGGAAATCCGGCATAGTAGAAACGGAGTACGGCAGGGTTTACAAACCGCGTTTTGGGAGAATGGCAAGAAGCGTTTTGAGTACACCGCTGTTAATGATGCTTACGAAGGAGAGCTCAAAGAGTGGGCTGAAAATGGACAACTTTTTCACTTAGCCCATTACAAAAACGGACAAGAAGACGGGGTCCAAAAAATGTGGCATCAGAACGGTAAAATTCGTTCAAATTTTGTGATCATAAAAGGTCGCCGATACGGTTTATTAGGCACTAAAAACTGCAAGAATATCAATGAGAAATTATTGGCTTATTAGTCTTTTATTGCTGGGCTGCTCAGAAGATCCTGTTTCTAAAATCCCGTTCTACAACACCCCTGATTTCAATCCCTATTTTATGAGCGAGGCTGAGGCTAGTACGAGAATTACGCACCGCATTAAACCTTTTGAATTTTATAATCAGGATAGTACGTTATTTCGAAGTGAATCTCTTCAAGGAAAAGTGTACGTGGCGAACTTCATTTTTACGCGCTGCAGTAATATATGTCCGGATATGACCGCTCAAATGAAGCGCATCGAAAAAGCTTTTCACGCAAATTCAAATGTATCCCTTGTTTCTTTTACCGTAACACCCTGGTTCGACGATGTGAAGACACTGCATAAATTTGGCGAAAAATTTCAAATCTCCTCATCGAATTGGTCTTTGCTAACGGGCACCAAAGCATCCATCTACACCCTCGCCCGCCAATCCTTTTTTGCGGAAGAATCTATTGGTTTTAATAAGGATACGAAGGAATTTTTACATACGGAGCACATCGTGTTAGTGGATCAAAAAGGACGCATTCGCGGGATCTACAATGGAACCCTGCCGCTAGAAGCAGACCAATGTATTGAGGATATGAAATTACTTTTAAAGCCCGAAAATTAGATATTGGGAAAATTATTGATTGATTTCAATTTTTTTTGATAGTTAAATAGGTATTATTATTCAGCAAATAAGTGAGCAACACCACTCTATTTCATCCGATTTTAATGTGTTTCAAAAATCAAAAAATACAAATAGGTTAATCTGGATTGGTTTTGATCCG
>CAIZMB010000111.1 GCA_903933935.1 uncultured Cytophagaceae bacterium | reverse complement strand
TAGCCATTTTGTATTATTTCAAAAAAGAAGCTAAACCCACTTATAAAGGAGGTTTTATTGCCATGTTGATTGGCCTTTTAATTTTAGGTATTGTCAATTCAGGTGTAATCCCAGGTCTTCCTTCATTAGCTTTTTGGTTTGAATTGCAATTTGTCAATTCACTAGGATTCTCCTTTGGAAGTGGCGCTTTGTTTTTCTTGGTTTTATTGATCCTGGCCATTGTTTTTGGAATTCGTTACTCATATAAGAAACAAAATGTGGTGCTTAATGTTGCTTTGTTTTCGTTGGTGTTTCTTTTGATTGGATACTCAACGTATACGGTTGCCTTAGTACGTTCTGGGTATAATCCGCCGATTAATGAGAATGATCCAAGTAATATTTTGAACTTTTTGAAATATTTAAAAAGAGAGCAATACGGTTCACGTTCCTTATTATATGGTCCTATTTACACAGCTCAAATTGAGGAATTTAAACAGGGTGAACCGGTTTATAAGATGAAGGATGGTAAATATGTGGTGTATACGAATAAGCCAGAATATGTATATCAGAAAGACCAACAAATGCTTTTGCCGCGTGTATGGAGTAATTCTGGTCAGCATGTTCAGTTGTACCAAGATATGCTAGGAATTCCAGCGGGTCAAAAACCTAGTTTTGGGGATAACCTAAGGTTTATGTTTAGCCATCAAATGGGTCATATGTATATGCGTTATTTGCTTTGGAATTTTGTTGGGCGGGAAAGTGATGCACAAGACGCTTGGGCCATTAATGCGTTTCAGGATACGTCCAATTTACCTGATATCATGAAGGAGAATAAGGCTCGAAATAATTATTATTACTTGCCCATCATTTTGGTTTTATTGGGATTTTATTTGTTGTATCGCAAGGATGAAAAAGACTTTTTAGTCACCATTATGATGTTTGTGTTGACCGGAATTGCCTTAGTCGTTTATTTAAATTCTCCACCGGTT
This sequence comes from uncultured Cytophagaceae bacterium, assembly GCA_903933935.1. Classification (GTDB taxonomy): domain Bacteria; phylum Bacteroidota; class Bacteroidia; order Cytophagales; family Spirosomataceae; genus Aquirufa. The sequence goes on along the minus strand of CAIZMB010000111.1, from coordinate 1,235 downwards.
GAGCCTCGAGAGCGAGATTACATTTACGTGGGTTCTTTCTACTTTTTGGCTATTTGGGCAGGATTAGGTGTGATGCAGTTGGCCGAGTGGCTCACAAAAATCATCAAATCCCCTCAACTTCGTTGGTCTTTATTGGCCGTTCTTAGTTTGTCTGCACCTATGATTATGGCCCAACAAAACTGGGATGATCATGATCGTAGTAGGCGATATCATCAAATAGATTTTGCCAAAAATCTCTTGAACTCTTGTGCACCCAATGCTATTTTATTTACGGGCGGTGATAATGATACTTTCCCTCTTTGGTATGTGCAAGAAGTAGAAGGCTTTAGGACGGATGTTCGCGTGTGTAATTTATCTTTGTTAGGCACGGATTGGTATGTAGACCAAATGAAGCGGAAGACGTATGAGTCAGAAGCCCTACCGATTAAATTGACCAAAGATCAATTTTTAGAAGGAGTTAATGATCAAATTATGTACAATGAAAATCCTAATATTTCAGAGATGTCGCTTCCTGATTATTTGGAATTGTTACATAAAGATGATGCTCGCATTCAGGCACAAACTCAAAGTGGGGAAACAATAAATACTTTCCCTTCAGATTCGTTGTCTGTGCCTGTTAATATAGCTGAATTGGCTAAATCGAATTGGTTCCCTAAGGCTTTTCTTCCATTTGTATCCGATCGATTAGGTTGGAGATTGCCTGCAAAAAATATTTTTAAAGGTGAGTTGGTCCAATTGGAAATCATCTCAAACAATGCCGTAGCCGGTTGGAATCGCCCTATTTATTTTGCGGCTACTTTACCTAATGATCAGTATTTAGGATTAAAAGAGAGCATGCAATTGGAGGGTTATGCATACCGATTGATGCCGTTTAAAATCTCAGGAGCGAAAGACGGTTTTGTTAATACCAAAATCATGGCGGACAATATGTTGAATAAGATGTATTGGAGAGGATTAAATGATCCAAGTATTTACTACCATGGAGACTTTTACATGGGAATACCGAGTGTGACGCTACGTTTAGGCACATTCCGTTTAGCGGACCAATTGATTCGCGAGGGTAATATTCCTTTAGCGAAAAAGGTGTTGGATCATCTGAATTTTGTGATGCCAGATAAGGTGATTCCTTATGATCAATTTTCTGCTAGTATGGTAGGTTTATATTTGTCGATCGGAGAGGAGAATAAAGCCTTAGAAATAGCAAATACCATGGTCAAACGGAATGCAAAATCCTT
>CAIZMB010000110.1 GCA_903933935.1 uncultured Cytophagaceae bacterium | reverse complement strand
TCTTTATTTTTTTTCTCTGTCATAAAGTAGCTGATAATAGCGACTCCCACCGTGGAATGATTTAGAATTTTATTGTCAAAGATTTCAACTTGGCTCGTGGCCAAAACCATCATGCCTGTGCCTTTGGGTACATTGCCTACAATATTGCCTTTGGGTGCAAAATTGGCCAAATTATTTTCCTTAATTAAGTTATTGTAAACGCGCACAAACCCACCCTTTTTTTGGATTAAATCAGGTAAATCAAAAACTAAAATACCTCCCGTATTTCCTTCAGCTACATTGTTATATACATCAGCATACAATGAATTTTCGATCTCAATTCCTGCCACATTTTGGAAGGCTGTGCAATTACGAACCGTAATGTATTTGGATTGTCCTACGTAAATTCCAGCGTCAGATGCGCCAATGGCAATGCAACTATCAATTAATACTTTTTCACATAACACGGGATATAGTGCGTAACTGCCATTCGTAGGGGAGGGTTTTCCTGTCCAGGCCGTCTTTAACCTTCGGAATGTGATTCCTTTTACATGCATGGTTTTGATCAAATCCCCTTTGGAATCTTCAGCGGTGAAATCTTCTAAAACAATATTTTCGCAATTAGTTACTTTGATACCCTCAGCCCCTTGGGATTGTCCTTTAAAGCTTAAAATTGTTTTGTCAATTCCTTTTCCGCGAATGGTGATATTTTTTTTGCCATCCAGGCTTAGGCTTTTTGTTAATGCAAAGTTGCCCGATTCAATGTTGATGATATCCCCGTCTTCAGCCATGATCAACTTGGTTTGTAATTTTTTTTCAAAGTCGGCCTGAGCGATAATTTGGGTACTGAATAAAGTAAATAAGCTTAAAATGATAAGACGCATAATTTTGGAATTAAACAGGTAAACATTCGTTTGAAATTTTTCCAACTCAATTAAAACTTCAAGTTACTAATTTTGTTTTTTAAAATTTCGGATAATTAAATCCATTATGATAGGTGGGTTTGATTAAGTTATTAGCTGTTTTTTTTATCAAATAAGCCCTTATTTGAATCCCAAATAATTTTTTCTCCTGTCCAAAAGGAGCAGTTTCTATTTAAGACTAAGTAAATATTTGATTGATTCTGGAACTTGCTGTGCATGAAGTGAGCTTTCATCTTCAATGTAATAATGTTGAATCTTTGCCTTTTTAGCTGCCTTCATAATCGCCGGTAAATTTAATTGTCCCGTACCTAAAGCCACATCATTTTCAGAGGAAGTCCCTCCTGATAAATTGCCAACAACACCCTTTTTCAAATCTTTTACATGCATTAATTTAAATCGATTTGGATATTTTTCTAAAAGTTTAGCTGGATCAATTCCTGGAAAAAAGGTCCATAAAATATCCATTTCAAAATTCACAAATTTCGGGTCCGTATTTTTAGCGATATAATCAAAAAAAGTACCCCCTTCGTAAGGAGCAAATTCAAAACCATGGTTATGGTAACAAAATTCTACTCCATAATTTTCTTTTAAATTTTTTCCAATGATGCTAAAATCTGCGATCGTTTTGTCGGCTAATTCCTTGGTAAATGGACCATCGTGTGGAATCCATGCTACGCGCACAAATTTTGCTCCTAAAGCATTGGCATTGGAAGCTACTTCGTCAGACTTCGTTAATGCATCTTGATAACTAACGCCAAAGGAAGTACAATACATGCCTCTTTCATCTAAGAGTTTTCTAATTTCAGTCGCTTTTTTACCAAACAAGCTAGAAAATTCCATATCATATATTTTCATTGCTTTCAATGAATCTAGGGTAGTTGGCATATCCTTTTGTAGACTTTGTCGATAGGTATACGAAACCATACCTAAGGGAACTCCATTTATGCTTGGACTTTTTTGGGCATTTAAACTGAATAGAAAACAAATGATACTGGTTGTCATTAAGGTTTTTTTGATCATGGCATTCATATTTATTAGACAAAAAATTTATTTCAAGGTTATTTTTTTTCCTGATTTAGCAGATTCCCGTGCCGCCTCTAGTATTTCTACGACGACTTGATTGATTTCAAATGAAGATAAATCCATTTTGGGTTTAATCCTTCCTTGGACCACGGCAGATAAATAAGGAAATACATTGGATACTTCATGTGGCAAAGGACTTAAGTCAATCATGCTTTCTTTACCATATCGATCTCCGTTCACATATCTCATTTTCTTATTTTTATTAGCCACCAAAATTCCTTTTGTTCCATAAACCTCGGTGTCTTTTCGGTCAAAAGGCCAATTCCAAGATGCCTGAATAATCGCTTGACAATCTGGATACGTCAAAATGATGGTAGCTTCGTCGTCTACATTTGGGTATAAATCGGGTTTTAATTGCTGATTGACCGCTGTTACAGCGATGGGCTTTTTCCCATCCATCAGCCAGGTCATAATATTAGCTCCATAACAGCCAAAATCGATGATAGCACCTCCGCCATTTTTGACCGGGTCGGTTAACCAATGTAGAAACTCGGGGGAACAATCAATTTCCTTAGGTCCACGATGTCCATCCATCATGACAACTTTTCGGATCGTACCTAAAGACTTTTCTTCTTTAACCATTTGCCACATTTTAGCATGTGATGAATACCAAGTCGTTTCAAAATTGGTTAATAGATGAATTTTATATTGGCTCACCAGCGCCTTCATTTGATTCAAATGATTCATGTTGACAGCCAAAGGCTTTTCAACAATGACATGAATTCCTTTGGGAGCACACACTTTAACCACTTCCAAATGCTCATAAATACTGTTGAAAGCCGCAATAGCCTCAGGCTTTGTCTTGGCAATTAAAGCCTCTAAGGTTGGGAACCAAAGAGAATCTGGAAGATTTTGTTGTTTTAAGATGGATAAGGCAAGTTCCTTATCTGGTTCGGCAAAACCTACAATGATAACATCTTGCTGGGGCTTTTTGATCGCACTATACACTTGGCCCACGTGACCGTGGGTCATTCCTGCAACACCCACTCGGAGGGGTTTAGCATGAAAAATAAAGGGTACGCAAAATAACCCTATCCAAACAAATAGTTGCTTCATCATAGGAATTGCTTTTAGGATTAGTTTCTAGGACCTCCGCCACCTTGTCGCTGGGCAGCTTGCATCGTCTTGTATTTCTCTAGCTGCTCTGGAGTTAAAATTGTTTTTAAAGACTCTAATTGAGCATCGTTTAATTTTTTCATCTCAGCTTGCATCGCTTCTCTTTCCATACCGGCTTGACGGAATTCCATCATTTTCTCCATGCGAGAGGTTACTAATGGCTCAATTTTTTTGATTTGATCCTTAGACAATGTTAGTTCAGTTTCCATGCGATCGATCTGACGCTGAACCATTGCTTGTGGATTGAAATCCTGAGCTGATACTTGAGTTGAAAAACCCATTAATGTTGCCATTATAGCAACTGAAGCGAATAATTTTTTCATAGTTTTTGTGTTTAAGTTGGAATTTATAAAAATTAATTTAGAAAATAGTATTAAAGATCAATTTGTAGACATCCGTGGGTTCAATTTCCGATTTGGTCGATTGCTTAGAGATAAAAACAGGATAAAATTGCTTGTCACAAAAAGGGCTTCCGTGGGAACCTTTCACTATGGTGGCATCCAAAGGAATAACATCCATTAAATACCTGAATCCTGTTAGTTTTCGGGCCAATTTATAACCAGCTCTTAGTTTGATAAATGGATTTTTGGGATCCATGAACATTTCTACTGGGTCGTAACCTGGTTTTTTGAATATCTCAACACATCGTGCAAAGTCTGGTGCTTTTTCATCATTAAGCCAATAGTAATAAGTAAACCATTTGTCGGTATCCGCAATTAATACAAAATCACCAGTTCTTTCATGATTTAAATGATGGGACTCTATTTCTTTAGAATCTAGTACTTTGGCTACTCCAGGAATTGTTTCTAGTATTTTTTTTACTTCTTTTTTATCCTCCCCATTTTTCACATAAATATGCGCAATTTGATGGTCTGAAACGGCGAAGGCTTTACTTGCCCCTGCATCTAATAACTCTAAACCCTGCTCTTCACGAATCGCTATGCAATCATGCTCCCTTAGTATCCGATTAATATGTATCGGTTCGGAAACATTGTTTATGCCATATTCTGATAACAAAATGATGTGGGCATTTGTACTTTCAAAATGTTCAATTAATTGTTGGAGCACCCGATCAATCTCCAATAATTCATTCGATATTTTAATAAAATCTACTCCAAATTTTTGAAGGCAATAGTCTAAGTGAGGGAGGTATATTAAATTAAGTGTTGGGTTGTATTTTTTATCTACCCAAATAGATGCATCCGCAATCCATTGCGTGGATTTTATGTTGGCATTAGGACCCCAAAAATTAAACAATGGAAATGTGCCTAAGGCTTCTTGTAATTCATCTCTTAATTCAGGTGGATTTGAATAGCAATCAGGGGCTTTTACTCCGTCAGCATGGTATTGAGGCCGCGGTGTGACAGAATAGTCCGCACTGGAATACATATTGTACCACCAAAACATTTTGGCACAGGTGAAAGTAGGGTCCTTTTTTTTGGCTTCATCCCATATTTTTGAAGATCCAACTAAATGATTCGATTGCTTCCAGAATTTCACTTCTGCATCCGTGCGATCATACCAACCATTTCCCACAATTCCGTGAGCTGAAGGATATTTCCCAGTGACGTAGCAGCTTTGTGAAGTAGTCGTTACGGCAGGTAAAACCGGCTTAATTTTACTTAAGTGGTTTTTTTCAATATAGGATTTTAAATAGGGGGTATGTTCTGAAATAATGCTTTCAGATAGTCCTACGACATCTATGACAACTGTTTTTTGCATCATTAATCATTTAAAATGGCTTTCACCCAACCAATTTCTCGAGCGATGGACTCATGAATAGGGGCTTGAAACTCATTCGGTAAAACGGCCCAAGTATAGGTTTCTATTTCTAAATGACGTGTAAATGGCTTTGCTTTTTGAACTTCTAATGTCTCAATAATTTCTTTTTGCGTCGAGCCCAATAAGCCATAATTCGCAAGGAAAAGTGGGACATGAAAGTGAATTCTCCATTCAACAAACTTATCTATAACGAAATCATTAATGGCTTCATCCAAGTCTTTGTATTGTAGGTATTCGCCATTTGCCAACAAAGCTTTTACTTGGTGCAAGTAAACAGGCTCATGGTATTTTCTTAGCGCTTCTATTTTTTCTTCAGGATTAGTTCTTAAATCCACGCGCAAAGCGGAACTGATTTGGATCTTACCTACAGCAATTCCTTTTTGATTTAATTCCTCAATACATGATGCAGGACTATCATAACTCACTCCAAAATGACATATATCAAAGCATAACTGAATATGTCTTTTTATTAATTCTACCGTGTGATTAATTCCTTTATTTTGTAAGTAATCAGTGCCTATAGGAATTAAAGTATTTTCGTACCATTCAACAAACTCTTTGTGATTCTCAAGAATTCCGTCAGGTTCAGGTTCGATATCAATATGGATCCATTTCCCAGTTTCCTGCTCTATTTTAGCTAATTCAATTACTAGGTCCAATAAGTTAAGGGTAGCTTTCTGCGTAGCATTCGATAATTCTTCGGAATTTTTCCACCAATATTTATAGGATAATGGGGAGGTTGAAATACCACCTTCTTGTAAGTTTTCAGGTAGAAGTTTGGCCAATAAATGAGCCAATCTTAGTGTGTAGTTATATCGATCTTGGGTAGTCCAATCAGGGGTGTGCACATCGTCTTTGACTATGGTATTATGAAAACCTCCGTAAGGAAATCCATTTAAAGTAAAGACATACAGGTTCTCTCTGTCTAGCCAATTTTTCAAGTATTCAAATTCTACAGCATTTTGTAAATCAATACTTGCTTGGTTCGCAAATCTTAAACCCAACCCCATTTTTTCATTAGGGGCTATTTGCGCTTTTACTAGGGGGACATTTTTTTGTAATTCTTCAAAATGCTCATGCCAAATTTCACCTGGATGAATATTGCTACAGTAGCTAAAATGACCGTGTTTAGTTTCCATCGCTTATGCAAGATTGGCTAAGTAATCAACCGATTTTTTGACCATTGCAAAATCAATTTCATGGACCTCGATTCCTTTTCCTAAGGCCAACAGAAGCGTAATGGTTAATTGGCCCCCAAGATGTTCTTGGAATTCTTGTAAACCTTTATAAAGGTTGATTTTATCATTTTCCGCTAACGCAGGATGAAAAATATCAAAGCCAAGCTTTTTAATTAAGGCAATGATTCGATCTAAATCTTCTTTTGAGATATTCCCAATTAAATGAGAATAGACACAATCTAATGCAATGCCAATGGCAACAGCTTCTCCATGACGGATACTAAACGAACTCAAATATTCTAATTTATGTGCAGCCCAATGCCCAAAGTCTAAGGGCCGTGCGGAACCTAATTCAAATGGATCACCAGAAGATATGTGCTTCATGTGTAAATCGGCGCAACGGTAAATTTGCTCCATCATGACAGACTCATTTCTTGAGTTCATGTCATCTGCATGCTCTTCAAGCCACGTAAAAAATGATAAATCTTTAATCAAGGCTACTTTAATGGCTTCTGCAATCCCTGACCTCCAATCTCGGTCTATTAGGGTAGTTAAAAAATCAACATCATTAAATACAGCTACAGCAGGAGCAAATGTGCCCAGAAAGTTCTTTTTACCTAGATAATTAACCCCATTTTTTACGCCTACTCCAGAGTCATTTTGGGACAATACGGTCGTCGGGATGCGAATTAATTTAACTCCACGATGAGAAATAGCGGCAGCATAACCCGACATATCCAAAAAGGCACCTCCACCGATTGAGGCAACAAATGAGTGTCGATCAATTCGATGTTCATCGATTGCACGAACAACTTCTTCGTAAAATCTAGGGTCGTTTTTGCAAATTTCACCTCCTGGTAAAACTAAAATCTCAGGGGATAATTTAGCTACGGGATGATGATCAAAATATTTTATGAGGGTATTTGTCAGTTCAGGATGTGCGTCGGCCACCCCTTTGTCAACAACAAATAAAATTCTTTTTTGAAATTCTGGGTTACCAAAATGACCAATAAAGTCTGCAAACATATTATTTGCAGGATCAAACAAGCTTTTTGTGAAAAAAACTTCGTATTGAAAAGGTACTTGAAATATTTGTTTTAAAGATTGCATGAATCCAAATTTACGTAACTGCAAACTTTTTACCTAATAGAATGGATACGGGTAAAAGCAGGACAACAAATATAGCCATTTCCCATTGTCCACTCAAACTTACCCAAGCTGCATTCATTAAAATTAAAGTTAAAACCCCTGCTTTCACTGTTTTACCAATATTTGGGCCTATTGGATCCTTTAAGGCCACCATTAATTTGGTGAAAATTAAATAAAAGTGCGTTCCAATAAAAGGCAATGCAAAATATAAATGTCCAAATTTATAAGCAAAATAGAGTTGGCAAATATGGACCAATAAAAAAAGAAATAGTGCAAATAGAAGAGTTTTAGGCGTTCCTCCATGTACTTCACCCCTTGAAACTAAGGTGATAGCTGCGATGTAAATTAATGGGATTAAAATTAAATAGCCATAGGTAAAAACACCTATTTCGTATACACTCATTCCTAATAGCAAATTGAATGCACGACATAAACCCATATTGATCGGCCCGAAAATGGGCATGTGCTTTCCTTTCCAATCGTAAAATAAAGCGCAGAAACAAATGATAATGGAAATAAAACCACTTAAGCTACTATGCCAAAATGCACAAAATATACCGATGGATAACAGTGAAATTCCACCCAATATGGCCTCGGATTTCAAGATTCGTCCACTGGGCAAAGCGCGTTCCGGCCTTTCTATTTTATCTAATTCATGGTCAAATACATCATTAAAAACAACGCCACCTGCATACAAGCACATGGTGGATATGCCTAAAAATACAACTGAATTAAGGTCTATAAAATTGAATATAAATCCGACGATGGACATGCCAGCTAAAACATCTGTTAAAGCCGTAATGACATTCGCTGGGCGCATGAGTTCAATGAAGGCTTTGATTTTTGCTTTCATCAGCGAATAATCATGGAGTTTTTATTTATTCTAGGTGCTTGACCTCCTCTGAGCACGGTGTTGCCATTAAATTTTTGAGTTTGATCAATTTCTAGTCCATGAATAAAATCACCTTCATTGATTTGTCCACTTTGGGCAAAAGCATCCAAGGCATTTTGATAGGTAACTTGGCGTATAGTCTCTACATCTATCCCTTTAATTTTCATCAGTGCTGCTGTTTTTGGTATAGCCAAGGGATCTGAAATTCCCCAGTCCGCAGCAGAATTGACCATAATTCGAGTAGGGCCGTATTCTTTGACAATTTCGACCATGCGTTCATTCCCCATTTTGGTGAAAGGATAGATGGTGAAAGCGGCGTAAAATCCTTGATCTAATACTGACTTTACAGTTTCTTCATTATTATGATCTATAATAACCATTTTGGGGTCTAATCCATGTTCTAGTGCAATCGCCATGCTTCTTTCCGTTCCTTTTTTCTTATCACGATGGGGTGTATGCACTTGGACTGGCAGGTTCATTTCTTTCGCCATTTCTAATTGGGCTCTGTAATATTTCTCTTCAGCAGCTGTTTGATCATCAAAACCGATTTCACCAACCCCTACAACGCCTTCTTTTTGAAGGAATAAGGGTAGGATTTCCATCACTTGTTCTGCAAGGGCTTCGTTATTAGCTTCTCTCGAATTCAATCCAATTGTACAATAATGTTTAATGCCAAATTGGGAAGATCGAAATCTTTCCCAACCCACAAGGCTAGAAAAATAGTCTTTGAATGATGCCAAGCCAGTTCTAGGTTGGCCTAACCAAAACGCCGGTTCAATCAGTGCTACCACGCCTGCGTCAGCTAAAGCTTGATAATCATCTGTGGTCCTAGAGCTCATGTGCATGTGGGGATCAAAAAATTTCATTCCCTGCGTGTAGCTCATGAAATCATGATCAACCACATTTGCTGTTGCTTTTTCTTCTGTTGATCCTTCAAAATGTGAAGGATTTATTTCTTTTTGATGTGGATTTTGACACATAATTTAAAGCTTAATATATAGGTTCAGGCAATTCTAATTCTTTCCATTGCTCTTTAGTACTTCCGGGTTGGCCTATCTCTTTAATGACCAATTGTGCAGCTAGAATATCTCTAGGATTATCAGACTGTTCTAATTTTTTAATATCGCTCCGTAAATTTTCATTTATAAATTTAGGTACCAAACGCCATACTTGGGATGGAACTCGTCTACCTGCAGCCCATCTTTCATGAGCAAAGTCTGATAAAGTATCAGCAAGGGCTTGGTTCGCTCTATTTTCTAGGCCATAAATTCGATGAATAGCTTTGTCATTGAATATGCATTTTAAAACCATTTGATTCCAGGCTAATTCTGAAAAATAGAGGCTTGGATATGGATTTTCAAAAGCAATAGATTCAAATACAGAGCCCATATTAGATCTGACGGCATCTGTTGCTCTTAATAAGAATTGGTCTGGGTTTTTTAATGCGGGTAGTGCAGCATGCAAGGCCACTGCCTCATTAATTTCAGCTGTGTCAAACAACAAATTGAGCTGGTCTGTGCCATCTTTCTCAGATATCAAGCAGATGATATAAATGCGTACTAATTTATCTAAGGTATAATCCTGCCAGGACCAGCCGTCAATGATATTTGTTGGGTTAATTATCTGAGTTTTTGAAATGAATCTAGGCGTCATGACAAATGCTAAAGCGAGATCTTTCGCATTTCCTTTTGATTTAGACTCTATCCAAATGGTTTCTGTTGGATTACTAAATCGTAGGATCTCCTCTAGGATGACGGAACTGTAGATCAATTTAAATGTATTTATAAGGTTGTTGTAAGGCGAATTTATAAAATTATGCTTGTAAGTTTATCATGATTTTTGTCATTTATTTGACCGCAAGTATAGTTTATTCAATTATGAATTTTAAAAGTATTAACATAAATTTAAATAAATTTCTTAATCCATTCTAAATTGATTTTCATGCACCGTTTCTTTTCATCCATTTTAATCATTGCAATTTTTGCAATTAATGGATTTAGTCAGGCACAAAACTTCACGTTTGAGGCCATTAAATCACATCCATTTCCTACAGAATTAATCAGATCCAATAAAAGTAATAAGATTGCTTGGGCCATGGATGAAAAAGGAATCCGTAATATATATGTTGCTGAAGGGCCAAATTTCGAGCCTCGAAAATTAACTTCATTTTCTGAAGATGATGGGCAAGAGCTAACATCGATATCCATTTCAGATGATGGAAAATGGGTTTTGTTTGTGCGTGGTGGGGATCATGGGGCTAATTTTGATCATTTAAAACCAGTAAATCCATATGGAAATCTCGAGCCTCAGACGGTACGTGTGATGCAAATAGCCTTTACTGGTGGACCGATTCGGATTATCTCAGAGGGTGATGAACCCGTAATTTCTCCAAAAAACGATGTGGTTGCTTATATCAAAGAAGGCCAACCATGGATTTGTAAATTGGATACCAATAAAAATGAGGACTTTTTAGAAGCCCCTGTGAAATTGTTTAAAACAAGGGGAACTGTATCTCAATTAAAATGGTCTCCTGATGGATCAAAAGTTGTTTTTGTGGCGAATAGGGGAGATCATTCATTTATTGGATCGCTAACGATTGGGAATAATCAAATCCAATGGATTGATCCATCCTTCGCAAGAGACATGAGTCCTCGTTGGTCGCCTGATGGGAAAAGTATCGCATTTATTCGAACACATGCTTTGGGTGGTCAGGCTGATTCATTGACCCAACGGAAAAAAGTTTTTTGGAGCATTCGTACTGCTCCTGTGACTGGGGAGAATTCTAAATTAGTTTGGGAGGCACCTAAAACAAATCGAGGATCTTTACCTACTACTCACGGGTCGACCAATTTATTTTGGGCTACCGCTAATGTGATCACATTTACTTCCTACCATGATGGTTGGCCTCATTTATATTCCATTGCTCCCTCAGGTGGCACACCTCTTTTATTGACCCCCGGTGAATTTATGGTTGAGCATGTGAGTTTAAGTTTGGATGGAAAAAGTCTTTTATGTGATGTTAATACTGGTCCTGATGCTTTGGATAAAGATAGAAGACATATTCTTCAGGTGTCCGTTGACAAGGCTGATATGAAAATATTAACACCAGGGAATGGCAATGAATGGACTGCATTGGCTTTGGCAAATAACAAGGGAATAGTTTACATTGGTTCTACTCCCCAAAAAGCACCTCAAGTAATGTTCAAGTCGGATGCTACGTCACCCAAATCACTAACTGCCTCACTTTTCCCAGCTGAATATCCTGAAAAATTACTGATCGAACCTAAGCAAGTGATTTTTAAATCTTTGGACGGCTTATCGATACATGCTCAGATTTTTGATAATTCAAATGGGACTCAGAAAAAACCTGCTATTATTTTTGTGCATGGCGGCCCACCAAGGCAAATGCTTTTAGGTTGGCATTATTCTGATTATTATGCTAATGCGTATGCATTGAACCAATATTTAGCCAACCTTGGTTTTGTTGTTTTATCTGTGAATTATAGATTGGGCATAGGGTATGGATATGAATTCCAACATCCTAAATCTGCTGGACACTTAGGAGCCTCTGAATATTTGGACATTAAGGCGGCAGGTGAGTGGTTAGCCACTCAATCATTTGTGGATGCGAAAAAAATAGGCATTTATGGAGGGTCTTATGGGGGTTATTTGACAGCTTTGGGATTAGCTAGGGATTCGAAATTATTTGCGGCGGGTGTAGATATTCATGGGGTTCATGATTGGGCAAACCAATTAAAAGCTGAACCATTGGCGGATGAATTCCATAAAGCTCCCGATGCTGATTGGGCAGCTAGTTTGTCGTTTAGATCTTCCCCAGTTTCTTCAGTAAGTACATGGACTTCTCCGGTATTCATTGTTCATGCGGATGACGATCGCAATGTTTCATTTAATCAGAGTGTTGATTTGGTGAACCGACTAATGAAACGAAAAGTAGCTGTGGAGACCATGGTCATTGCCGACGACACACATCATTGGTTTAAATTTTCAAATACATTGAAAGTATTTAATGCTACTGCAAATTATTTAAAAGCAAAGCTTTCGAAATAGGTAAAATACTCTTTTTGACTTAATTTTGCCTAATGGATGAAAGACCGATTACTGACTGGTTGCCTTTGACAAAAAAGGAAGTAGAGAAAAGAGGCTGGGATGAACTCGATGTCATTTTGATTTCTGGGGATGCTTATGTAGATCATCCAGCTTTTGGTACCGCGGTGATTGGCAGAATTATGGAGAGTGAAGGGTTGAAGGTGGGGATAGTCGCACAGCCAAACTGGCAAGATGACTTACGAGATTTTAAAAAATTAGGTAAGCCCAAGTATTTTTTCGGAGTAACGGCTGGCTGTATGGATTCGATGGTGAATCATTATACGGCGAATAAGCGCTTGCGTTCGAATGATTCCTACACACCTGGGGGAGAATCAGGATTTAGGCCTGATTATGCAACTACGGTATATTCCAAGATATTAAAGGAGATTTATCCTGATGTACCTGTTTTAATAGGGGGCATTGAGGCTTCATTACGTCGGGTAACTCATTATGATTACTGGGCAGACAAATTATTTCCTTCGGTTTTAGTGGATTCCGGGGCGGATATGTTGGTCTATGGAATGGGTGAGCAGCCACTGCGCGAAATTATGCGCGGGGTCAAAGAAGGTAAAAACTTGCGGGATTTAACGCACATCAATCAGGTTGCTTTTTTACAACCCAGGGCTGATGTTTTACCGCCAACGGATTGGGAGACTGTAGAGTTGTCCAGTCATGAGGTGTGTTTAGAAGATAAAATTAAATATGCTTCCAACTTTAAGATTGTGGAAGTTGAGTCCAATAAATGGCAAGCCAATCGAATTACGCAGGCTGTTGGGGATGATATTTTAGTCATCAATCCTCCATTTAAGACGATGGAGGAGGTTGAGATGGATAAATCCTTTGATTTGCCTTACACTCGATTACCTCATCCAAAATATCGTAAGCGTGGACCGATTCCTGCTTTTGAGATGATTAAGTTTTCTGTGAATATGCACCGAGGATGTTTTGGGGGTTGTAGTTTTTGTACTATTTCAGCTCATCAGGGTAAGTTTATTGCCTCTAGGAGTGAGGCCTCGATCATGAGGGAGGTTGAACAGATTACGAAGGCGCCTGATTTCAAAGGATATATTTCTGATTTGGGTGGACCTTCTGCCAATATGTATAAGATGAAGGGGAAAGATGAGGCAATTTGTGCTCGGTGTGTAAGTCCATCATGTATTCACCCGGTGATTTGTAATAATTTAGACACTTCACATAAGCCGATGACTGAAATTTATCGTAAGGTTGATGCACACCCAGGAATTAAGAAGGCGTTTGTTGGCTCAGGTGTACGCTATGATTTATTGGTAGATGATTTCAATAAAAATAATCAAGATGGCAACCATGACGAGTACATGGAGCAATTGATTACTCGGCATGTGTCGGGTCGATTAAAAGTGGCTCCAGAACATACCTCAGATGCTACTTTACGTGTAATGCGTAAACCCTCGTTTAAGTATTTTCATGCATTTAAAAAGAAGTATGATGCTATTTCGGCAAAGTTTGGGTTAAAGCAACCTTTAATTCCTTATTTCATTTCATCTCATCCGGGATGTGAAGAAGAAGATATGGCTAATTTAGCTGCTGAAACAAAAGATTTAGGTTTTCATTTAGAGCAGGTGCAAGATTTTACACCTACACCCATGACTGTGGCTGAGGTGATTTATTATTCGGGGGTTCATCCTTATACTTTGCAACCCATTAAAACGGCTAAGACGAGAGAAGAAAAGCAGAATCAAAACAAATATTTTTTCTGGTACAAGCCTGAATATAAAGATTGGATTCGCAATCGATTAACGTTTTTGAAACGCCCTGATTTAGCTCAAAGGTTATTGGGTTTTAGGAACAATAAAAATACGTGGGAAAAGAAATAAAGGTTATTTATTAGTGTCTGTATTTATTTTAAACTTGTCAAAATGAGTGAAGAAGATGTGTTAATCGTTCGCGATAGTAATGGAGCAATTCTAAAAGAAGGGGACTCGGTTACAGTGATTAAAGATTTAAAAGTGAGGGGGTCGTCTGGAATTATTAAAAGAGGTACGATGGTGAAAAATATTCGTTTAACGGATGATGCTGATGAAATTGAGGGTAAAGTGGAAAAATCCGTGATGGTTTTAAGGACTGAGTTTTTAAAGAAAGCGTAGTTTAGGTAATAGGTATTAGGTAATAAGTAATAGGTATCAGGTAAAAAGTAATAGTAAAAATTAATTAGGTAATTCCTATTACTGACAACCTGTTACCTAACAACTATTACACTTATTACCTGATTTTGATATCTATTACCTATTACTTTTTACCTATTACCTGATTTTGATATCTATTACCTATTACTTTTTACCTATTACCTGATTTTGATATCTATT
>CAIZMB010000109.1 GCA_903933935.1 uncultured Cytophagaceae bacterium | reverse complement strand
CATGTTATTTACTTCAATTCTGATCAACTTTTCTATTTGTATACTTTTATTGAATTTTCAATTGAAGGAGCAAAAATCTGTCATTTACCTGTGTCTAATTCTTATCATTTTTAACTTAAGGCAGATTTCAGGTTTACTTTTGACTTTTCAAAATCATGACCGCTTCTTTGCTAATTTGATTTATTTTGTAGATCCCATTGACTATCTAATAGGTCCATTAACATTGTACTATTTCAAAAGTTTAATTCGGGGAAAACTAGTTTTCAATTACTATTTGCTGATTTATTGCTTTCCTGCATTATTACTCATTATAAATGTTTTACCATATTATCAATTATCCACAGAAGAAAGAATAACATTATTTAATGCCATTAAACAAAATTTAAATACCGCTAAATCCACTACCCCTTATTTTCAATTTTTAAGTTTAAAAGTTCAATTTTTACTCGTTTCGGTTTCAAATACATTATTTGTTTTATTTTCCTTTAGGTATTATTGGAGGGCGAAAAAACAAAATAGAATTAATTCAAAAAACAGACGCTTTATCATTTCCAATATATTCATATTCGCAATCTCCATCTTATTTGGAATAGGATTGATAAGCTTTACTGCACTAAAATTTTCAAGTAATATTAGCGTTGCATTTCAATTAGCAAACAAAAATCAATCAGAATACTATTATTTATATACCTTAATTACCCCATTAAGTTTTTTTTTCTTTCCCAAAATAATTTATGGCATGCATGCGAAATCCTCGATTTACAATGCACTTCAAGGCCTTATTCGAAAAACGTTTAATGAACCTGAGTTTTCCATTAAAGAGCCTAAAGAACTATTAAGTGATCGAGATCGTATTGTTGAATACATTGAAATTAATAAGCCATTCTTGAAACCTGATTTCTCATTATATACATTATCTAAAGAATTAAATATCCCGCACCTAAGGGTTTCTAATTGTTTCAACAAAGATTTGAACATTACATATCCTGAATACAAGAGACGTAAACGCGTGGAACATGCAATTGAATTGTTTAAAGCAGGTACCCACAAAATGATGTCCATTGAAGGCATTGGAACACAATGTGGATTCAAGAATAAATCATCCTTTTATCTGGCCTTTCAAAGCGAATTTAATATGACGCCTAAGGAGTGGATTGAGAAACATTGCAAAGATTAGGCGTAAAACTTAGCCTTAATTTTTTGAATTATCCCTTAAAAACATTTGCCTCGAAATGATTGATTTCGAGACCGACCTTACTAGGTTTTAGGATTATCTTAAAAATAAGTATTTACAGCAAATTCAAATTGACCTATAAACACATTTTTAAAAGGATTTATATTGGTTTGCTCATAAAAAATCAACATGGCCTTCTTATACTCTATTGAATTAATGGTTCTAAATGAAATAGGACAGTAGTAATTATTCATCAAAATAGCATTACTTATTATTCGAGCAGTTCTTTTATTTCCATCTGAAAAAGGTTGTATATAAGATATTAATATAAGCGCTAACAATGCCTTTTCAAAAATACTTTCCTTAGCATTAATAACAACACACATTGATTCTAGTGCTTCTTTAATTTGGAACTCATTTTCCAACGGTTTATAGTTGGTACCAGAAATCCCAACCCTCCCCCTCCTGATATTTCTTGTAATACCTAAATCCTTAGCTAATATACTATGAATATCTTCAATACTTGAAACCGTTAATGGCTTAATAAACTCAGGATGACCTATTATAAAGTCTAAAGCGTGTTTATGGTTCAATAACATGATCGCTTCATCCTTTGTCTTACCTGCAGCAGTTTCTTTATCCTTTAAAAGTCGCTCAGTCTCTAATAAGGTATAGGTATTCCCCTCAATTTGAGATGACTTCCAACTTAAATCTATGGCTAACCGTTCTAACTCAATTTTATATTCACTACTAGATAATTTTGAAGAGTTTGATTTAAACTGAGCTTGCAAAGCAATTAAATAATCATTTTCATTATCGGTAAATAAAGAAATCGACCTAAGAGTTTCACTCATCAACTCATGATTAAACCTATCTTGAATAATTCTTTCGTCTATCTCTTTTTCAAAATACTGATTGACGTCAATAGGTCTGATAATTTCATAAACGGGACTAATTTCATATCTCCTATTTTTCAATTCACCCAATTTATTCACTAAAGAGGATGAAATTAAATCTTGCAATACCCTTTTCAAGGTCGCAATACTCATTTCTTGACTTATACCACTTAATATCTCAATGGAAGAGCATAGAGGATTATTCTTAATATATTCAAGAATCTCAGTAGTAGAAAAGGTAGGTTTCTTTGCCATTTTAAATTTATCGCTCACAAAAATATAATTTGTCGCTCACAAAAGCTATAATATGAGCGATAAATGATTCGATTTTGAGCGATAAAATGATTCCCTGATGTTTTATGCTTGGAGCAACTAAAGAATTATATTAGATTCCATGGGGACTGGAGATCCTGTAACGATTCGAACGTTTTAACTAAATCGACCTTAATTTTTTGAATTATCCCGTAAAAACATTTGTCGAGAAATATTTTCTTTCGGCATAAATTCATACGCCTTCTTCCAATCTTTCTTTTTCAAATCTCCATTTTTAACAGATTGTATAAAGCTCATCCAAGCGAAGGGATTGGTCAGGGATAATAAAGGACTCGCATAAAAGGACTTATTGGCTTGAGCTGAGGTCATCATATCTGAGAAATTCCGGAAGTTGGACGCCGCCCCCAATCCTGCTTGGAGTGCGTAGACGTTCAACTTTGACTGCTCTAGGTTATTGGCCAAAATGGCTCTTTGGCGCTCATCCCGCAAACGCATGTTCAAGAATGCTTGTTTAAATTCTTCTTCTGACGCATGCGGAAATACCTTTACTTCGGCCAACATCTTAGAATCTTCATCCATGGAGATGATTTTTTGTTGGACCTGATTTTCCGATTTAGGAATGATGTAATATTGTTTTTTGTAGCCTATATAAGTAAAAACAAGGCTGTCGCCTGGAAAAACCAATAAATCTGCTCGGCCAAAATTATCACTTAATGCACCCCTACCAGCTTTTGGATTATAAACATAAGCCATGGGCAAAAACTCAGACCCATTTTTGGCCACAATTTGCACTTGAAATAATATCGTTTTATCCTGCCCTTGAGAAAAAGCCTTTCCCATCGTCAAGCAAAATAAAATCGCGAAAATAAGTGCGGGTTTAAACATCTTGCAAATTAAACAAAATTTATACGGAGCTAAGAATTAAAATTCGTTAAAAGGTTATTTATGAAAATAATTTCAAAAAGGTAATGATAAATGGGATAGACAAAAGTAATCCATCAAATCGATCTAGAAATCCGCCATGACCAGGAATCGTATTCGCGGAATCTTTAATGTTCATACTTCGCTTAAATAAGGATTCCACTAAATCGCCATAAGTTCCAGCCACAACTATGATAAATCCAATGGAAAACCATTGCCAAGGAGCATAATTGGTATAGTACAAGGAAATAATGTAAGCGACCCCCATCGCTGCGATTAAACCACCGACGCTTCCTTCCCATGATTTTTTAGGAGAAACCCGCTCAAACAATTTCGTTTTACCAAATTTCGTTCCTGCAAAATAAGCTCCTGAATCACTGGCCCATAATAAAAACAAACACCCTAAAACGATATTAGGGTCATAGGTATCATTTTGAATGAAGGCCAAGACCGTTAAAAGCGCAAAAGGCAAGGCCACATATATAATGCCTAAAAAGGTATAGGCAATATTCTTAAAGGGCTTTTCGTCTTTCGCTTTATAAAGTTTGATGAAAAAAATTAGCGCACACAAGGGCGATAGAATGTAATAATTTTGATAGCCTATTTCCCCTTTTTCAATGAAAAAAGTTAATAAATGAAGGACCACCCCACAAAAAGTACCATAAAAAGTGAGTGGCAAATTACCCCCAAAACTACCCACTAACTTGTAAAATTCTAGTTGGGCACAAACGCCAATAAATAGAAAAAGAGCTAAGAAAGTGTAATCGCTATAAAGCACGCAAAAGAGCAAAAATGGCACAGCGACGATTGCTGCAATGACTCTCTGCTGTAAATTACTCATCTCTTTTAAACCCATATTATTGCTTGTTTAAAATTAGCTCGGCCTGCTCAAAATTATCTTTGTGCACATACAATTCCCAACTCCCTAAATCATAGGCACTGAATTTTTTATTGACCACCACAGCGGGGATTTGATGAATTTGCTCCAACAAACCCTTCTGTACTTCTAAATCGATTCCGGTCCTTGATTGCCCTATGATTTTCCAATCCTCCATATTAATCCGTTTTATAGGTAAATAATCGTTTAACATAAAAGGCAACTAATACAGCGGACAATAAAGCGGACCACCAAGGTACCATGGCTCCCATCTCTTCTGGATTGATTTGAATTTGTTTTTGTTGGTACAAATAATGCATCAAAAGTGTCCAGGCATTATTAAAAAAGTGCGCGGCAATCGGCACCCAAATAGTTCTAAACCATACATACAAATATCCAAAAAAGGCGCCTAAAAAAAGCCTAGGGAAAAATCCGTAAAACTGCATGTGAATAAAGCTAAAAATGGCAGCCGAAACCCAAATGGCTACATGCGCATTTCCAATGTAGCGCTCAAAAAGCGACTGAATAACGCCCCTAAAGAAGATTTCCTCTCCCAAGGCAGCCATTCCGCCTATCACTGCAATGGCAATCGCAAAATCGACGGGGGACGTAAAGTTTAGCAAGAATTTCGTCAACTGCGACATGTTTTGTTCCGAAGTCTTCATCCAAGATTCAATGTCTTCGAAGCCAGGAGGTAAAACTATATTTTGGTTCCACTGGATGATGTATTCCAATAAGGGCATTGAGACTAAAATGGTCAAAATAGTCCATAAAAATATTTTCCAATTTGGGGTTTCGCCCACATTCAGTTCTGAGATCGAACGTTTTTCAATGTAATGAAGGTAGGCCCATGAGCCAAGAACGAAAGTAAATAAGGCTGTAAACCATTGCAAAGCCATCATACCTTTAAATGCATGCTCATATTTCTCCGGATGAACCATGAAATCCATGATCGTTTTCTGAAATTGGTCTAAGTTAGCAGTAGGTAATTCAATAATATAAACAACTGCCAAAAGGCCAAAAAACTGCCCAAAAAAGCTTCCTAACAGGAAAAATCCAAAAAGAGTTACTAATTTTGACGTAAGAGAAAGCCAAGCGTTTGGCCCTAGATGATAGTTTTCTTCCATAATGGTCGTAAATTTAAGCAATTTTTAAACAGAATGGTCAAAATAGGTAACATCGAATTAGGGGAATTCCCGTTGCTTTTAGCACCGATGGAGGATGTGTCGGATCCCCCATTCCGAGCCGTTTGCAAGGCAAATGGGGTTGATATGATGTATACCGAATTTATTTCCTCCGAAGGACTAATCCGAGATGCGGCTAAGAGCGTTCAGAAATTAGATATTTTTGAATACGAAAGGCCGATTGGCATTCAATTATTTGGCAGTTCCATTGAAACGATGGCGGCCTGTACCGAGATCGCGACCCAAGCGGGACCCGATTTAATCGACATAAATTACGGTTGCCCCGTCAAGCAAGTCGCCTGCAAAGGTGCTGGAGCCGCCTTATTACAAGATATTCCCAAAATGGTCGCCATGACTTCTGCCGTGGTCAAATCGACTCATTTACCTGTCACCGTAAAGACGCGATTAGGCTGGGATGACTCCACAAAAAACATCGAAGATGTGGCAGAACGCCTTCAAGATATTGGCATTCAGGCGCTTACCGTTCATGGCCGTACCCGTGTTCAGATGTATAAGGGGGAGGCCGACTGGCGATTGATTTCAAAAGTAAAAGAGAATCCCCGCATTAAAATTCCAATTTTTGGAAATGGAGATATTGATTCCCCAGAGAAAGCGTTGGAATATAAAAATAGATATGGGGTGGACGGGGTGATGATTGGCCGTGCGTCGATTGGCTATCCCTGGATTTTTAAAGAGATCAAACATTTTGTGGCTACTGGAAATCATTTGCCACCTCCAACCATCCAAGAACGTATAAACGTATGTGAATCGCATTTAGACTTTTCAATTCGTTGGAAAGGCAATCACGGAGGAATTGTGGAAATGCGCCGTCATTATGCGAATTATTTCCGGGGGATGGATCATTTTAAACCTTTTAGAAGCAGGCTGGTTACCTCTATGTCCTTGGATGAAATCAAGGCTATTTTGCAGGAGGTTTCTGAATTTTACCAACCTGAATTTGTTCGTTAATTATTCATGAAGAATACTGAAACTAAGTCCCCGCTATTTGTTTTTCTAGCGATATTATTGCTTTCTCTTATTTGGGGAAGTTCATTTATATTAGTCAAAAAAAGCCTCGTTGGCTATTCAGCCATGCAAGTGGGTGCCTTACGAATCTTTTCAGCAACTCTATTTTTTATTCCCTTTTTCTGGCAACGTAGAAAAGACATTGCTCCTGAACAATGGAAACCGTTGTTATTGGCCGGATTAACGGGAAATATGCTTCCAGCGCTCCTCTTTTCGCTGGCGGGCCAACATCTTTCTAGTGCGCTTTCGGGCATGTTGAATGCTTTCACTCCCCTCTTTGCCTTGATCATTGGCATTTTATTTTTTGCTCAAAAATTCATCGTCAAACAGACTTTGGGTATTTTAATCGGTCTTATCGGTTGCATCGGATTACTGGTTTCCGGCAAAGGGTTTCAGATCGATTTTAATGTGCATGCGCTTTGGGTGGTCCTTGCCACACTATTATATGGCATCAACATGCACATCGTAAAAACCAAATTATCTAACTTGCATCCCCTAGCGTCTACTTCCGGAATTTTCATGATGATCGGACCTATCGCCTTGGGAATTATGGGTTTTTCTGGATTTTTCAGTGTTCCAATAGACTCCGAACATCTTTGGCCATTAGTATCTGGTATCGGTTTAGGTCTTTTAGGGTCTGCCTTAGGGATGTTATTATTTAATCAAATCATCAAATGGACCACAGCGGTCATCGCGAGTTCGGTCACCTATTTAATTCCAATGGTAGCCGTGGGATGGGGTTTTTTCGATGGCGAGGCCATTTACTTTTCCCAAATCATATTCATGTTGGTCTTATTGGCCGGTATTTATGTGGTTAATAAATCCAAATAGTTTTTTTGTTTTTTTGTTTTTTTGTTAATACGCGCTACCTCGCGTCTAAAATCCCCACCTGTAGAGACGCGATACCTCGCGTCTATTCACGATGCGTACAAAAAATTAGACGCGAAGTATCGCGTCTCTACAATATCCGAACCAAATGTGAGAACCAAACACGTGGCAACGGGAATCAAAAAAATAGTTTATCAATTACCTGATCTAGATTATCAGTTAAATTATCAGTAGTTCATTTACCTTCGGATCATAAAAAATTACGTTATGGTCAATGAATTATTCATTTCATATTTGTGGAAAAATCAGTTGTTCAACCATCAAAATTTGTTGACCTCCGCAGGCGATAAAGTATCCATCATTCATCCAGGCATAGAAAATTCCAATGCGGGGGCTGATT
Source organism: uncultured Cytophagaceae bacterium (assembly GCA_903933935.1). Classification (GTDB taxonomy): domain Bacteria; phylum Bacteroidota; class Bacteroidia; order Cytophagales; family Spirosomataceae; genus Aquirufa. Next base: position 8,417 of record CAIZMB010000109.1, on the reverse strand, counting down.
TCCAACAAGCTAAAATCAGAATTAATGAGTTAGACTGGGTAGGAACCGTGGAGCTTCATATCAATGCATCGGACTGGATTCAGCATGCGCACCAAAAAGATCCGTCGTATGAAAATGTCATTTTGCATGTGGTCTGGAATGATGACTTAATGATCAAATATCAAAATGGCACTTCGATTCCTTCCCTTTGCTTATCGGCTCAAGTAAATCCAGAAACAATTGCGGCCTATGAAATACAAAAATCGGTGGTGGGTGGGACCCAACTTCTATGCGGATCGATGTTTGAGTCCGTCGATGATTCATTAAAAGAAAAGATGATATCTCAATGCATCCGTGAAAGACTGGCAAAAAAAGTCAATCAAATCGAGCAATTGCTAATCATTACCCAAGGGGATTGGGAGGAAACTTTTTATCAGTCTTTAGCCAGAAGTTTTGGGTTTTCTGTCAATGCGGAACCGATGTTTAGACTGGCCCAATCGATGCCCTTAAAATTAATATTGCGGTACCGAGATCGAAACTTCGGAATTGAAGCTTCCTTATTTGGCTTAGCGGGTATGTTGGAAGAAGACATCCAAGATGAATATCAATGGGAATTACGGAGAGAATTTATTCATTTAAAAAAGAAACATGACTGGCCAAACACCTATTTAAATCACTCCGATTGGAAGTTTTTACGCATGCGGCCACCTAATTTTCCTACGGTTCGAATCGCTCAATTTGCTGAATTGGTTCGGTCAAATTGTAGTTTAATTTCATTGCTCTTGGAAATGCAAGATTTGAAAACGATCAAAACTTTATTTGAGACCCCGCTCAATGACTATTGGCAAAAACATTACCATTTTGGCAAAAAAGGAAAAGGAAACCATTCGGTGATTGGCCAGTCAGCTTTTGAATCGATATGCATTAACACTTTGATCCCCATGCTGATATGCTATTCAACCTACAAAAGCGAATCAAAATACGCAGAAAAAGCCCTCCGCTGGATGCGTGAAATAAGGCCTGAAAACAATTTTGTGACACGGATTTTCAACGAACATGGGCTAAAGATGAAAAATTCTGGAGATTCACAGGGATGCATTCAGTGGTATCACCAGTATTGCCTATTAAAAAAATGTGCTTCATGTGAGGTGGGTAAGGAACTAATGAAAAAGGAGACCTGTTTAAATTAACAATGGCTTGGTTGGCCTAATTCAATAAAATGCTGAAACAATTTTCATAGTTTTGTGGTAATCACCTAGTAACATTAAATGAGACATGAATAAGTCGTTAGGAAATACTGGAATTTTGTGGGCTTTGTTGATTATCGGTTGTTGGTTTTTAAACCTGTATATCGGAATTAATTTAGAATTAAGTTTTTCCAATCCTTGGGTATATGTACTTATTTTACTTCAAACCCATTTATATACGGGTCTATTCATCACCTCTCATGATTCCATTCATGGTGTAGTCAGTACTCAATACCCAAAAATAAATGATGCTCTAGGAAAATTCTGCACCCTTCTGTTTGCCTTTAATCAATATGGGAAATTGAAAACAAAGCATCACCTGCATCATAATCATGTGAACACAGAAAATGACCCTGATGTGCATCAAGGAAATTTTTTTATTTGGTGGTTTAAATTCATGTGGCAATATGTGACATGGCAGCAAGTTTTAGCCATGGCGATCACCTACAATATATTAAAACTTTGGTTTCCCATGTGGAATTTGATTCTAATGTGGGAGCTACCAGCCATCTTAAGTACGTTGCAATTATTTTATTTTGGTACCTATTTACCGCATCGGGGAACGCATGAAGAGGGGAATGTCCAACAATCCCGAAGTCAATCAAAAAATCATGTATGGGCTTTTATATCCTGCTATTTTTTTGGCTATCATTACGAACATCACGCCTATCCCTATTTGCCTTGGTGGAAATTACCCTTGGCAAAAGAGAAAACCTTGGAGACTGATTAAAATAGCAGAATATTTTTTCTAAATTTGTTTTCCAATTACCTTAAAAACCTCTTTGAATGAAAGACCCAAAATACAAAAGAATTCTGTTGAAACTTTCTGGAGAATCATTGTCGACCGACACAGAGGTAATAGACCCTACCATCCTTGGTAAGTATGCAGAAGAGATAAAGCGTGTACATGATTTGGGAGTTGAAGTGGCTATCGTCATAGGCGGTGGAAATATATTTAGAGGGGCAAGTGCTGCCAAAGCAGGGATTGATCGAGTGCAAGGTGATTACATGGGAATGTTAGCTACGGTAATTAATGGGATGGCCGTTCAGGCATCGCTTGAAAAACAAGGATTATATACGCGCATGATGACCGCCATCAAAGTAGAAGCGGTATGCGAACCCTTCATTCGAAGAAGGGCCATGCGTCACTTAGAAAAAGGTAGAATTGTTATTTTTGGTGCAGGGACAGGAAACCCCTATTTTACAACGGATTCTACCGCCTCATTGAGAGCCATTGAAATAGAAGCGGATGTAGTTTTAAAAGGAACTAGAGTGGATGGAGTTTATACGGCTGATCCAGAAAAGGATCCCAAAGCTACCCGCTATACGCATTTAAGTTTTGCTGAGGCCATTGGCAAAGGCTTAAAAATAATGGATACAACGGCATTTACATTATGCCAAGAAAATAAAGTTCCGATCATTGTATTTGACATGAACAAGACGGGCAATTTAGCTGCACTTGTATCTGGAGAAGATGTGGGAACATTAATTAGTTAAAAAATGGAAGAATTAGAGTTTTATATTGAGGCATCACAAGAAACCATGGAGGGTGCCATCAAACACTTAAACATTGAATTATCAAAAATTCGAGCGGGGAAGGCCAGTACTTCTATGCTAGAAGGCATCATGATCGACTATTATGGAATGCCGACTCCCTTAACTGGAGCCTCTTCGATAACAACTCCTGATGCAAGAACGATAGCGATTAAACCTTTCGAAAAAGGTATTTTTGGAGAGATTGAAAAAGCGATTCGTAATTCAAACTTAGGATTAAATCCGATGAATGATGGTGAATTAATTAGACTTTCCATTCCTCCTTTAACGGAAGAAAGAAGACGTGATTTAGTTAAGCGTGTCAAACAAGAAATTGAAGTCGCAAAAATCAATGTAAGAAATGCGCGTCAAGACGGAAATAATAGCATCAAAAAGCTCAAAGGCGAAGGAGTTTCAGAAGATGATATCAAATCGTCAGAAGACAGAATTCAGAAAATGACTGACGGATTTATCTCCAAAATAGATGCTATTTTTGCCGATAAGGAAAAAGATATTATGTCCGTATAAACGGCGAAATCAATTAATCTTAATGTCTTGACCCACTTGATAACCGAGCTCAAGCATACGTCGAATATCCATTTTATTGAATTTTTGAATGTCAATGGTGAGGGGCTGAGGTGGTCGGATCGACTGAATGTCAATGCTTGTATTTGAAAGCATCACTTCTTTAATGTCAGCATTTAGAATTTCATTGACCGCAATGTCCATCACACGGTCCACTAACGCAAGTAAATCCCCGGAATCAAAATGTCCTCCTTCGATGGTTTCCATGTGACAGCTAATGCAAATAATTTGGCTTGCCCCATCGTCAACAGCTTTTTTAATGGGTGCCACATCGCGTAAACCTCCATCTAAAAAACTTCTCCGTGTTTCCCCATTAATTTTTACAACGGGCATCAAAATAGGAACCGCTGAAGAGGCCATCAAATAATCCAAAAAATGTTCTTCAGAGGTATCCACGTAATACATTGTTCCATCCACGATATTGACAGCTCCTATTTTTAGTTCAATGGGACTCGCATGTAAATTTCGAATCGACAAAACCTCCGTCAATAAATTGCGTAAAGGCTTAGTATCAACTAATCCTTTGAATTTTTTTCTCAGTGCCGAAAGGCCTAATTGGAAGATATTAAAAGGTTTAGATAAACTTTTAGGGCTTGTAATCCTTGTTTCCCAAAAGTCCCACAAGTCTTGAGAAGCTTGAATGAATGAAATTGGTTCCCCTGTAATCGCTTGCAAGCCTAATTGGTTCACAAAATAGGCCGCATTTAAGCTTCCGGCTGAAACGCCATAGACTGCATCAGGCTGATAACCTCTCTCCATCATCGCTTTCATGACTCCAGCTTGAAACGCTCCCTTCACAGATCCACCGGCAAGCACTAAAATGTTACTCATAATGAAGCAATATTTAAAAATGGAAAACGGATTATCCTAAATTGTGATTAAATTTACACAATTTCAATTTTTCCTAAGAAAAGATTTAACCTATGTCCTATTCCATCAGCTCTATTCAGGCCCCTATTGCGGAACCCATGAAGGAGTTTGAAGGAAAATTCAGGCAATTCATGAAGTCCAAAGTAATGCTTTTGGATACCATCATGAATTACATTGTCCAAAGAAAAGGGAAACAGATTAGACCCATGTTCGTCTTTTTGACAGCGGGATGTGTGGGGAACATCAATGAGAAAACATATCGTGGGGCAGCATTGATTGAATTACTTCATACGGCCACACTCGTTCATGATGATGTGGTTGATGATTCAAACTACCGTAGAGGTTTTTTCTCCATCAATGCCATTTGGAAAAATAAAATAGCCGTACTTGTGGGCGACTATCTACTCTCAAAAGGTCTTTTGTTGTCCGTTGAAAACAAAGATTTTGACCTCCTTACATCGGTATCAACTGCGGTTAGAGAAATGTCTGAGGGTGAATTATTGCAAATTGAAAAAGCAAGAAAATTAGATATTACAGAAGAGGTCTATTTTGACATCATCACTAAAAAAACAGCTACGTTAATTTCCGCATGCTGTGCAATCGGTGTGCAATCCACGGATGCGGATTCTCATTACGTAGAAATAGCGAGAAATTTTGGCGAAAAAGTTGGGATAGCCTTTCAAATCAAAGACGATCTTTTTGACTATGGCGATGCGGAAATAGGTAAACCCTTAGGAATTGATATCAAAGAAAAGAAAATGACCTTGCCTTTAATTTATGCTTTGCAAAATACCACAAGGTCCACCAAAAAGCACATCATTCAGATCATTAAAAACGAATCAGAGAATCCTAAAAAAGTAAGAGAGGTCATTGATTTTGTTAAATCAACTGGGGGTCTTCAATATGCCAATATGCGCATGAATGATTATGCCAATGAGGCAAAAGTTTTATTGCAACAATTTCCAGCATCTAGCTACCGAAAATCATTGGAAGACTTGATCAGCTATACGATAGAACGGAATAAATAAAGTTCAAAAAAAAAGGAAGACATCTAGTCTCCCTCTTTTAAACAATCTAAAACTCTAATATTTTAGAACCTATCTATACTTATCTTGGACCTCCAAATCCACCGCCACCACTGTAGCCTCCTCCGCCTCCGCGGCTTCCACGATCACCACCACCCATTCCAGGCATCATTGGTTGTGTAGGTGCAGGAGTAGCATCGCCACCACCATCTTTCTGGTCATCATTGCTGACTGATTTTTTCCGCTTAGTCGGATTGAAACTCATTTTTCCAAAACGGTATGATATATTAATCTTAAAGTTCATATTTCTTAGCACATTGGTACTTTCTTGCGTGATCAATGGAGTTTTAGTTTCGCTACGAATTGTCATTCCGTTTGTCAAGAAATTCTCTGCACCAAAACCAATGCTACCCTTCTTGTTTTTGAAATCTTTTTTCAAGCTTAAGCTGTAAATCCCAAAACCTCCTTGAGTTCCTTGCAATAAAATTTGGTTTGGACGATAGAATGAGAATAACTGAGCACCCCAACCGCTACCAATGTTATAATTACCAAAAATCCTAAAGTTAGATTGCAAACCTTGATTGCTTGCATTCATTAATGGATCTGGTACATTATTTTTCAAAACCATGTAAGACAAGTCACCACCCCCACCAATCATCAATTTATTTGATAAATTCATGTTGATGTTAATGTTCATTCCATACGCATTCTCAACACCAATATTCATGGAAGTTGTTTTCACTGTATCGCCAACAACCGTTCTGATTTGATTAATCGCACCCGTATTATTTCGAACAAAAATAGCGGTAGAAATATACGTTTGCTTCACGAATTTGCTATAATTGATTTCATAATTATTCGCATATTCAGGAGACAAATTTGGATTTCCTTGTGAAATGTTCAAAGGATTCGTAGAATTTACGTTAGGATTCAAATTTTGAATACCTGGTCTTTGAATACGGCGATTGAAACTAAATCTCCAAGTACCCGACTTAAATGTCTTGGACATATTGAAACTTGGAACTAAAACACCGTAAGGAGGAATAGTCAAATTTTGACCTTCTTTTTTCAAGAAACTAGCCTCGATATCTGTGTGCTCATAACGACCACCAAACTTCATACTCCACTTACTTTTTGTGCTTAATGTATATGAGAAATAAGTACCCCAAATATTTTGGTTGTAATCAAACACGTTACTTGGCAAATTCGCTAAGTTAACCTTTGTATAGTTAGAAGGATCATTGCCAGTCGGATTCAAGAAAGATGCATAATCAGAATTCACTTGACGACCGATAATCTTTGCACCAAACTCAATCAATTGCATTTTAGTGATTGGCGTTTGATAATCCAATTGCTAAGTAGCCTCCTTATTCACCGAACCATTTATGTTTTTGATTGAATTCATGATTTGAGACATGGAAGAATTCGGATTCATGATATCGTTATAAAAATCATTCGTACGATTGTTATTAGACATCATCGCCAAAATACTGAACTCTTTTTGAGGCTTTTCAAATGTGTGCGTATAATCTACGTTCAAGTCTATGTTGGCCGACTCATCCAATGAATTCGTATTTCTTAAACTAAATAATTTATCATTTCTAATTTGACGTAATCCATCTCCCCAGCTATTTCCATTTCTAAAACCAATTCTAGACGAAGCAGTAATGGAATTAAATTTATTGATGTCCCAATCAAAACCCAATTGGTAATTACCAAACATTCCTGAGCGTCTTGTATCAGAAGTCTGAAAATTTCGAGTTAGAATCCCGTTATTTGAAGTGGTTTGCAACGACTCAGAATGTCCGCTTACGTTATATTCCGAACGTCCAAATCCACCTAAGGTCATTCCCCAAGTTTTATTTCGAAAGTTTCCGTTCATAGATAAATTAGAACCCCTTACTCCCGCCGACGAATCGAAAGAGAAAGTTAAACCTTGTAAGGTGTTTTTCTTAGTTACAATGTTAATGATACCAGCACTACCCTCAGCATCATATCTTGCTGATGGAGAAGTAATTACTTCAACCGTCTTGATCATATCTGCAGGGATTTGCTTTAAGGCATCCGCAATACTTGATGCCAAGATAGTTGATGGCTTATTGTTAATTAAGACCTTGATGTTGGAAGAACCCCTTAACGAAGGATTTCCGTCTAGGTCAACCGATAACATCGGAACTTTTTTCAACACGTCTGTCGCATCTCCCCCACGATTCGTTTGATCTTTCTCCGCATTATAAACGGTTCTGTCAACCTTCTCCTCAATTAAGGCTCTTTGTCCTTCCACCGTTACTTCAGCAAGCATTTTCGTGTTAGAACCCATTCGGACCACACCTAAATCCTTATCATCATTTTTACTAGTAATTTCAATCGGAATGGTGATGCTGTTATATCCTAAGAAGGAAGCAACCAATTTGTAGCTACCGATCGCTACTTTCGTAATTGTAAATTTACCTACTTGGTCAGCGACAGTTCCATCTACAGGTCTACCTGTGGTTTTATTGATCAAAGCAACGGAGGCAAATTCAACAGGTTTAGAATCTGTTGAGTCTAAAAGATAACCGACAATTTTAGCAGTTCCTTTAGGTGCAACTGGAGCTGCAACAGCTTCTTTTTTTGGAGCGGCTCCTGGAAAACCACCTAAACCAGTTGGCACCTGAGCATTTGAAATTTGACAAGCTCCCAATAGGGAAAATAAAAGAAATAATTTTTTCATATTTTGTTTATTATGGCAATTCGTTCGATTTGAAATCTTTCGTTTTTAAATCGATGACAAAATTCTACCTTTATAAAATACAATCATACTTTTTGCGACCAAATTGGTAAATTTGTAGGTCAATCAAAAAATTTATTCACTGTTTTCATGATATCCGTTCAAACATCAAGGCTCCAACTCATTCCTCTTGACCATGAAATGCTTCAAATTTGGAAGGATTCAGGAAGAGAAAGTCTTGAAAAAATACTAAACCTTACACCTAACTCATGGGATGTAGAAAAGTTTTACCAAAATGAAACAAGCTTAGCCTTAAGTGATTTTTGGTTACCCATGACTAAAAAATTTCCTTTGGAATTTACATGGTACACAAATTGGGAAATCATCCTGAAAGAAAAGTCCTGCTCTATAGGGGGAATAGGGTTGTCGGGAATGCCAAACAACGAAGGCTGTACGGAAATTGGCTAT
>CAIZMB010000108.1 GCA_903933935.1 uncultured Cytophagaceae bacterium | reverse complement strand
TTTGCAAATGCCAAATCATGTTTTGCTAAAATTTCTTTGGCAATTTCATCTAAGCCCATTCCGTTGATGCGAGATGTGGCTCCTGTAAAATGTTTATTCACCACTTCTTTATTAATGCCAATGATTTCAAAAATTTGCGCACCTTGATAGGATTGCAAAGTAGAAATACCCATTTTTGAAAACACTTTAAATAATCCTTCGTTAACTGCCTTGATATAATTTTTCTTTAACTTGTCTGAATCATAATCCGATTTGATTTTGTCATGCAATTTCATATCTCGAATAGTTGACAATGCCATATATGGATTGATTGCAGTGGCGCCAAAACCAATTAAACATGCATAATGGTGTACTTCCCATACATCGCCGGCTTCCACAATAATTCCAACCTTACCCCTAAGTCCTTTTTTAATTAAATGATGGTGCACACTTGAGCAAGCGAGCAATGTTGGAATTGCAGCATGTTCAGAATCAATAGCACGATCGGTGAGTACGATAACTTCAAAGCCATCTTCTACTGCATCAACTGCATATCGACACAAACGGTCAAGGCCTCTTTTTAATGAACCTTCTTTTCTATCTGCTCTAAAATAACATTGCAATGTTTTTGCTTGAAATACGCCTGTATCAATACTTCTTATTTTTTCTAACTCGTGGTTATTTAAAATAGGATGTTTTAAAGCAAGACAATGACTCGCCATAGGATCTTCGGTCAATAAATTTCCCTGACTTCCTACAAAGCTTGCCAAAGACATCACCATTCTTTCCCGAATTGGATCAATAGGCGGATTGGTTACCTGGGCAAATAATTGTTTAAAATAACTTGAAATATGTTGTGGTTGGTCACTCAAAACAGCCAAGGGCGTATCCGTTCCCATTGAACCAATCGGTTCTTTGCCATCCAATGCCATTGGAATAATAATATTCTCTAAATCTTCTTTGCTATAACCAAACGCTTTTTGATATTTAAAAATTTGATCATGCTCCAAGTGGGTAAATTGGATGCGCGGTTCTGGTAATTCTTCTAACCTAATTTTATATTTATTCACCCAATCTCCATAGGGTTGTTGTGCGCAAATATTTTCTTTTAAATCAGTGTCGCTAATAATTTTTCCAGCCTCCATGTCAACCACAAACATTTTTCCTGGTTGTAATCGACCCTTCTCAATAATGATTGCTGGGTCAATAGGTAATGCGCCTGTTTCTGATGCCATGATTACACGATCATCATTTGTTACGCAATATCTTGATGGTCTTAAACCATTGCGATCGAGTGTGGCACCAATTATTTTTCCATTGGTGAATGAAATAGATGCAGGTCCATCCCATGGTTCCATAAATGCTGCATGAAATTCATAAAATGCTTTTTTAACTGGATCCATTAATTCATTGCCGTCCCATGCTTCAGGAATTAACATCATCATGACATGTGGTAATGAACGACCAGATAAAGTTAAAAGTTCAATCACATTGTCCAAACAAGCTGAATCGGATTGTCCTGCAGTTACAATTGGCAATATCATATCCAATTCCTCCTTGCTAAAATAAGGAGAGAAGAAACTGCTTTCGCTTGATCTTAACCAGTTTAAGTTTCCTTGTAAAGTATTGATCTCCCCATTATGTGCAATGTAGCGGAAGGGTTGTGCTAATTTCCAGGAAGGAAAGGTATTTGTAGCAAAACGAGAATGTACTAATCCAAAAGCAGA